>DAHUZG010000074.1 GCA_027306715.1 Acidimicrobiaceae bacterium | reverse complement strand
CTGGCAAGCTAGCGGCCGGGCGGGTCCGCTCGCAGGGCGCTGCCGGCTCTGCTCGGGGGCGGTCATCGCCTCGACCTTATCGGGCGGTCCGGCGACGACGAGGTACTCGACGTTGCGCAGGCGCCCGACCGAGCCGACACGCCGGCCGTGCGGGTCGTGGATCCCGATCCGGGCGCCGACGTAGCGCGGGGAGTCGTGGGCGAGGACCGAGACGGTGCCGCGCACCGAGCACATCTCGACGAGCTCGTCGAGGCTGACCCAGGACTCGTCGTTGAAAGAGAGCACGAGCACCTCGGCGCGCACCTCGGCGACGAGACGGGCGAGCGCCCCGGGCATCGTCTTTCGGGAGTTGAAGACGCTTCGAGTCGACGGGTCGCGACAATCTGCACGCTTGCAGGCGATGCCGTAGTGCTCGGGGGCGTCCCAGGCGACAAGCGTCTCCCAGACGTGGTAGTTGGTGTAGTAGCGGTGCTGGTTGTAGGGGGGATCGAGGTAGGCGAAGCCGACCTCGGGCAGCGAGGCGGCGACCTCGGTGGCGTCGGCGCGAAGGACCGTGCCGCCGCCGGGCAGCAGCGCCGGCGGGCGCAGCTCGAGGGGGCGGTACGAGCGCGGCGCCCACGCTTTCACGTACGCCATCTGCACGCCGGTGGTCGAGTCGACGCGGTCGGCGGCGTAGAGAAGGCTCGTCAGCAGCACCGGGTACAGCGGGCTGGCGCGGTAGGAGCGCTCGATCTCCTCGCGCACGGCGTCGATGCGCTCGCCGTTGTGCGGCTGGAAGAACCGTGACCGGCGGCAGAAGGTCTCGGTGACGTACCCCGGCCGGCCCGGCAGCGCCGACAGCCGGGCCAGTGCCTCGTCGAGCTCAGCGGCGTCGATGCCGGCGGCGTCGGTGCCGACGTGGCAACGGGCGATGACCTCGGAGTAGCGGGCGGTGTCGACCGCTGTGACCTGGGCACCGCGGCGCTTCAGCTCCTGGGCGACGCGCGTGGTGCCGGTGAACAGGTCGAGGGCGCTCGCGGCGCCGGAGCGGCTGTAGAGCCTGCCGATCACCGGGACCAGCCGACGCTTCGAGCCGATGTACTTGATCACACCTCCAGTCTCACCGCGTAGGCGGAGGTGGCGTGGGATCTCCACCAGCTGTAGGGGATGAGCACGAGCCGGCCCCAGGTCACCGCCAGAAGCCCGGAGCGCTCCCAGCCGACGATCGCCACGGCGTGCCCGCCGAGGGCCGCCGCGGGCGGGGTCGGGAGGCTCCACACCCGGCGGGCAAAGAGCGGCTCGGCGTCGGCGGGGATGACGACGTCGGCATAAAGGGCGCCGTCGGCGCGGATCGCCCGTTTCAGCTCGGTCGTGTCGAGGACGTCGAGCCGGCGCCAGGAGACCAGGCGCGTCCCGAGCAGCCCGGCGCGGGCATGCCAGGCGTGCAGCAGCTGGGAGTCGAGCAGGCCGCCGCCCCCACCGCCGTTGAGCCGGTGCCAGATCCTCACCGCCTCTGTCGTCGTCGCCGGCGGCGGCGCCGCCAGCCGCCGGGCGCGGTGGTCGGCGCGGGCGACGCTCGAGACGGCGACGATCGTGCAGTCGCCTGCGGTCCCGACGTTGCCGAGCGAGGGAAAGCCGGCGAGCGGCCCGAGCGGGACACGACCGCCAGGAGCCCCGCCCGGGCCGGCGAGGAGGTCGTCGCGTGCCGGCAGGGCGCCGCCCGGGCCGAGCCCGGGGGTTGGCGGCGAGCTCGCCACGCTCTGGCGACGGCCGGCCGTGACCGCCGCTGTGAGCGAGAGCTGCGGCGCTGTCGCCAGGACGGCCACCCCCGGCGGCGGCGGCGCTGCCGGGGGTGGCTTTGTCGGCGGCGCGGCGCTCACCAGGAGATCGATGGTGAGCGGCGGCGAGCTGCCGGCGGCGTTCGCCGCCTCGACGGCGAGGCGGTAGCTACCCGGGGCTGCTCCGGTCGGGGTCCCCGAGATCACCGCCGTCCCGTCGCCGCGGTCGCTGAAGCCGACGCCGGCGGGCAGCGGCCCGCTCTCGCTGAAGCTCGGCGGCGGGTAGGTGCCGGGGGCGCTCGCCAGCTCCAGGCTGGCGTAGCTGCCGGGGGCGAAGGCGGCGCTCGTCGCTCCGAGGATCACCGGCGCCTCCTCGACGGCGAGATCGAGCTGCGCCGAGACCGCCTCTGTGCCCGAGGAGGCGACGAGGACGACGTCGTAGACGCCGCCGCTGCCCGGCGCCGGAGTGCCGGCGAGCTGGCCGCTGCGGCTCAGCGTCACCCCCGCGGGCAGGGGGCTGGCGGTCGAGAGCGTCGGCTGCGGGTAGCCGCCGAGGACAAAGCCGTCCCCCGGGCCGCCGAGCACCGTCCCGACCGAGAGCGTCAGGCTCGCCGGGCCGGAGATCGACGGCGCGCTGGCGGCGACGATCGGGCTCGAGGCGGTGCTCGCCGCCTCGGCGGCGGTCCCCGAGAAGGCGGCTGTCAAGGTGTCGGGCCCGGTCGCCGCCACCGAGGCGATGTGGCAGGTGGCCGTGCCCCCGGCGCCGATCGGGACGGCGCCGCAGCCGGCGAGGGGCCCGGCGTCGTCGGCGAAGGCGACCGTGGCCCCCCCGGCCGGTGGCGCCGGGGTGACCGCCACAGTCACCGCCAGCGGCGCCCCGTGCTCGGGCGCAGGGGGGCTCAGCGAGATCGAGGCGGTCGACGCCGCCTTGCTCACGACGAGGGTGAACGGGGCGCTCGAGGCGGCGTCGTCGCCGTCGCCGCTGTAGGCGGCGACGATCGCCTCGCTGCCGGCGGCGGGGAACGGGCCGAGCTCGCAGCTCGCCTCGGCGACGGGCAACGCCGTGCAGGCGGCGACCGGCGAGCCGCCCTCGCTGAAGCTCACCGTGCCCCCGGCAGGCGCCGGGACGACGGCGGCGGTGAGCGTCGTCGACTGGCCGGCGACGATCGGGGCCGCCGAGGCCGAGAGGCCGAGAGTCGTCGGGACCTGGGCGACGACGAGGGCGAGGCCGGCGCTCGCCGGCAGGTCGTTGGCGTCGCCGGCGTAGCTGACCTGGACCTCGTCGGTGCCGGCGGTCGGCAGGGCGGCCGAGCCGCAGCTCGCCGTGCCGGCGACGATCGGCACCGCGCCACAGCCAACGAGCGCCCCCTCGCTGTCGGAGAAAACGAGAGCTCCCGTCGCCGCGGCGGGGCTGACGGTGGCGACCACCGTCGTCGAGGTGAGGGCGCGGGGCGCCGGCGGCGACGCCGCCAGGGAGATCGAGGTCGCGGCCGCGTTCACGTACAACGCAAGCGAATACGGGCCCGCTCGTCGGTAGTTGGCGTCGCCGAGGTAGGTGACCGTCACCGGGTCGACGCCGGCGGCGGCGAGCGGCGCCGTCGTGCAGCGGGCGCTCGCCCCGCTGAGCGGCACCGCCGAGCACCCGGCGACGAGGCCGTCGGCGTCGCTGAAGGCGACGTCGCCGCCGTCGGGGACGGGCTCGAGGGTGGCGGTGAGCACGACGCTCTCGCCGACCGCCGGCGCCGCCGGGGTGGCGGTGGCGCTCAGCACCGGCTGGTCGGGGACGACGCCGAGGCCGAGCGACGCGTCCGCCGGCTGGTAGTCGGCGTCGCCGGAGTACCTCGCCGTCACCTGGTCCTCGCCGGCTGTGGCGAGGGTGACGCTGGTGCAGCTGGCGCTCGACGCGCTGAGCTCGACGTGGGTGCAGTCCGAGAGGGCGCCGGCCCCGTCGGAGAAGCTGACGGAGCCGCCGTCGACCGGCGGCGAGAGCGTCGCTGTCACCGTCACCGTCGAGGCGACCCCCGGCGAGCTCGGGCTCGCCTGCAGCGAGAGCGTCGTCGGGCCCGGCCCGATCGAGAGGGCGGCAGCCGAGGCCGGGGAGGCGGAGTAGTCCGCGTTGCCGAGGTAGGCGGCCGTGACCTCGTCGCTGCCGGCGGTGGTGAGGACGGCGCTCGTGCAGCTGGCGCTGCCGTCGCTGACCGTCGCCGCGGCACAGGCGACGACGCCGCCGGTGTCGCTGAAGCGCACGGCGCCGCCGTCGGGCACCGGCGAGACGGTGGCCGTGAGCGTCGCCTGCCCGCCGACGACGCCGCTCGTCGGGCTGACGGCGATCGAGGTGCTCGCCGGCTGGACCTCCAAGGTGGCGCTCGTCTCGGTGGCGGCGTAGTCGGTGCTGCCGGGGTAGCTGACCGTGACAAGGTCGCTGGCGCTGTGCTCGAGCGGCGCCGTCGTGCAGGTCGCCGCGCCGTCGACGACCGCCAGCCCCGAGCAGGAGCCGGCGGCGATGACGCCGTCGGTGTCGCTGAAGCTGAGCGTCGCCGGGACCGTGAGCGGCCCGGCGCCGCCGGTCGTCGCCAGCGTCGCGGTGATCGTCGCCCGGTCGCCGACGACGGCGCCGCCGATCGTGACCGAGATCGCCGTCGCCGCCTGGGCGACCCGCAGGCTCGCCGTCACCGAGGAGGCGCCGAAGCCGCTCGACCCGGGCTCGTAGCCGGCGGTGACCGGGTCCTCGCTGCCGGGCGCCAGCACGGCCGGCGCCGAGGCGCACGAGGCGTGCCCGCTGGCGTCGAGGGCGGCAGAGGGGCAGCTGAAGAGCCCGTCGCCGTCGGAGATGTCGACGGTCCCGTCGCCGGCGATCGGCGAGTCCCCCGGCGACGGGCCGGAGACGGCGACGGTGATCACCGCGGTGGCGCCGTAGCCGACCGGGTCGGGCAGCAGGCTGTAGAGGCTCGTCGTCGTGGCGCCCCCCGACGCCGCCGCGGGGCCGGCCGCCACGAACGGCCCGGCGAGCGCGGCGGCGATCACGCCGGCGGCGAGCGCGGCGGCGCCGGCCCGGGTGACGCCTGTCCGGCGAGGCATCCTCAGCGCCTCCTCAGCCGGTCACCACGGGAACCACCCGCCAGGCGAGCCGCTCGTGGCGGGCCCCTGCCGCCCGCCCGAGGACGGTGAGGTCGGGGCGCGTCGTGACCGCCAGCGGGGCGAGGAAGAGGCGCACCCTCGACGCCCGGCGGTGGTGCCAGCGGGCGCTCGAGACGGTGAGAAGGAAGCCGCCGTGCCAGCTCGCCACGCGGCGCCCGGCGACGCGGCGCGAGGTGCGGGTCAACGCTGCGGTGAGGCGCAGCGTCGTGTGGCCGGAGCGGCAGCTGAGCACGAGCCCGAGCGCGGTCATCGTCCCCGAGCGGTCGGACTGGGCGCGCACGCCCGAGAGCGCCACCGGGCACGAGACACGGAGCCGCACCGGACCGCTCAAGCTGGAGACGTAGCGGTAGCCGGTGAGCCGGGCACCGACGTTCGGCGACGACACCGTGCCGCCGTTCGCCAGGGCGCCGCTCGGCGCGGC
>DAHUZG010000073.1 GCA_027306715.1 Acidimicrobiaceae bacterium | reverse complement strand
CGCGGCGAGACGCTCGGCATCGTCGGCGAGTCCGGGTCGGGCAAGTCCACCGTTGCCCGCTGCCTGCTCGGCCTGCAACCGGTCACCGCCGGCAAGGTCCTCTTCGAAGGGCGCGAGATCAGCTCGCTCTCGGCGCGGCGGATGCGGCCGTTGCGGCGGGAGATGCAGATGGTCTTCCAGGACCCCTACGGGTCGCTCAACCCGCGCCGGCGCGTCGGCTCGATCATCGCCGACCCGATCGCGATCCACACCGGCCTCTCGCGCGCCGACCGCCGGCGGCGGGTGCAGGAGCTGATGGAGCTCGTCGGCCTCAACCCCGAGCACTACAACCGCTTCCCCAACGAGTTCTCCGGCGGCCAGCGCCAGCGGATCGGCGTCGCCCGCGCCCTGGCGATGCGCCCGAAGCTCGTCGTCTGCGACGAGCCGGTGTCCGCTCTCGACGTCAGCATCCAGGCCCAGATCCTCAACCTGCTCACCGACCTGCAGGCCGAGCTCGGGCTGACCTATGTCTTCATCGCCCACGACCTCTCCGTCGTCCGCCACGTGAGCGACCGAGTCGAGGTGATGTACCTCGGCAAGGTCGTCGAGAGCGGGCCGGTCGCCGCCATCTACCGCTCGCCACGCCATCCCTACACCGCCGCCCTCCTCGCCGCCGTCCCGGTCCCCGATCCGGACTACGTCGATCGCAAGCAGCGCATCGTGCTCACCGGCGACCTCCCCTCCTCGATCCACCCGCCGCCGGGATGTCGTTTCAGCTCGCGCTGTCCACGCGCCGTCGAGCGCTGCGGGCGGGAGGAGCCGGCTCTCGAGCCCCGGCTCGCGGACCCGGCCGGACACGCCACGGCGTGTCACTTCCCGCTCGCCGACGGCGAGGGCCTCGTGCCGGCCGAGCCACGCCCCGCCACCCACAGCCGCGCCGGCGGGCCCTCCGGCGCGGCGCCGGCGATGAGCGCGCTGCACCTTGCCGACGAGGAGCCGGGACGGTGAGGCGCCGGTCGGGCGATCCCGAAGATCGCGCCGGGCGTGCTGTCGTCGCCCGCAGCCCGACGCGCCTTGCCCTTGACCGCCTGGTCCGCGACCGGGCGGCGCTGGTCGCGCTCGCCGTCGTCGTCCTCATCGTGCTGCTGGCGATCTTCGCCCCCGTCGTCGCCTCGCTCACGGGGCATCCGCCGGACACCCAGTACCCGAACGGGCTCTCTGCCGACGGCCTGCCCGAGCCGCCGTCCTCGCAGTTCCTCCTCGGCACCGACTCTCTCGGGCGCGACCTGCTCGTGCGGATCGCCTACGGGGCGCGGGCCTCGCTCGTCGTCGGCGTCGTCGCCACCTTGCTCACGGTGACGATCGGGGCCGTCGTCGGGCTGCTCGCCGGCTACTTCGGCGGCGTCGTCGACACCGTCCTCTCACGCCTCGTCGACGTCATGCTGGCGATCCCGTTCCTTCTCTTTGCCATCTCGCTCGCCTCGGTCGTCACGATCACGCCCCTTCACTTCGGGCCGCTCGTGCTCCACCAGGGGATGGCGATCGTGATCGTCGTCATCGGGATCTTCTCCTGGTCGACTGTGGCACGCATCGTTCGCGGCCAGGTGCTCGCACTGCGGGAGAAGGAGTACATCGAGGCGGCCCGCTCGCTCGGGGCCCCGGCGTGGCGGATCCTTGTCGTCGACGTCGTGCCGAACGTCGTCGCCACGGTCATCGTCTACGCCTCGCTGCTGATCCCGCTCAGCATCGTCGCCGAGGCGACGCTCTCCTATCTCGGGGTGGGCATCCCGCCGCCGACCGCCGACTGGGGCTCGATGATCGCCGACGCCCAGCAGTACTACCAGGAGGCCTGGTGGTACGTGCTGTTCCCGAGCCTCGCCCTTCTCGTCACGACGGTCGCCTTCAACGTCGTCGGCGACGGGATCCGCGACGCCTTCGACCCCCGCGCCAGCCGGCTGATCGCCGAGAAGCAGTGATCCGCTTCCTCGCCCGTCGCCTGGCCCTCGGGGTCCTCGTGATGTTCCTCGTCACCGTCATCGTCTTCTTGATCTTCTACGTCGGCCCCGGCCCGAGCTTCGTCGCCCGGGCGCTCGCCGGCCGGGAGGCGCCGCCGTCGACGGTCAAGCTGATCGCCGACCGCCTCCTCCTGAACCGCCCGTGGTACGTCCAGTACGGGCACTTCCTGTCACAGCTCGTGCAGGGCAACCTCGGCTACGACTACTACCACGGCGAGTCGGTGAACTCGATCATCGCCCAGGCCTTCCCCATCACCTTGTCGCTCGTGGTCGGGGCGGCCGTGATCTGGTTCACGATCGGCGTGCTCTCCGGGGTCGCCTCGGCCGTCCGGCCGCGCTCGTGGCTCGACCGCCTCTTCACCGTGCTGGCGCTGGTCTTCTACTCGATGCCCTCCTTCGTCCTCGGGCTGCTCCTGCTCGAGCTGCTCTACTACCAGCTCAGCCTGCACGGGCTGCGCTGGTTCCCGGCCTCGGGCTACACCTCGCCGACCCAGAGCATTGCCGGATGGTTCCACGACCTGATCCTGCCGTGGATCACCCTCGCCCTTGTCTCGGCTGCCGCCTACACCCGCCTGACGCGCACGTCGATGCTCGACGTCCTCGGCGAGGACTACATCCGAACGGCGCGGGCCAAGGGCCTGAGGGAGTCGCGGGTGATCTTCCGCCACGGGCTGCGCGCCGCTCTCAACCCGGTCATCACCCAGCTCGGCATCGACACCGGCACGCTCTTCGGCGGGGCGGTGATCACCGAGGTCGTCTTCGGCCTGCCGGGCCTCGGCTACACCGCCGTCCAGGCGATCACCAACCAGGACCTGCCGGTGATCATCGGCGTCGTCATCGTCACCTCGGCCGCCGTCGTCGTGGCGAACCTGCTCGTCGACCTCGCCTATGCGCTGCTCGACCCGCGCGTCCGGCTGCACTGACACCTCGAAGGAGGGGACCGGCACCTTGAAGGAGGGGACCGGCCCCCCGGAGCTGCCCCCCGGAGCTGCCCACTTGACAGGCACCGACTCGCGGCCTGAGACTTTCGAA
>DAHUZG010000068.1 GCA_027306715.1 Acidimicrobiaceae bacterium | reverse complement strand
CGGGATGGAGAAGAAGTAGGCGAGGATCAGGATCCACGCCTGGTAGCGGGACGGCCCGCGGCCGACGACGCGGGCCGACCAGTGGTACGACGCTCCGGCATGGGGGAAGTGCCGGTTGAGCAGCCGGAAGACAAAGCTCGAGACGACGAAGGGAACGGCGAGCACGGCGATCGCCGGCAACGTCCACCAACCCGCTTCCGCCGCCATGACCCCGCCGGTCGCCGCCACCGAGAACATCGGCCCGACGCTCGAGACCGACAACGGGACGAGGTCGCTCAGCCGGAACGACTGGAGCAGCCGGCGCTCGTCACCACTGTCGCTGCTGTCGCTGCGCGCCGATCGCGGCTCGTCGATGTCGTCAGAGCTGGCAACGGGCGGCACGCCCTGCAATCCTACTACAGATGCGAATCATTCGCAATAAGGGCGGCGGGCGGGTGGCGGCCGGCCCGAGGGCGATCACCTGGCCGAGAGCGATCACCTGGCCGAGGTGGAGCAGGGCGCGATCGCCGGCTTCCGCGCCAACGCGCCAACGCCGACGAGTCGATCCGGAGACGGCTCGGCGTCGCGTGGATCGAGCTCACGACCGCCCACCCAGGTATGCGCGGTCTCGAGGCCGAGGACCGCGACCCGCAGCAGTACTTCTCCGAGCACCGGGTCTGAGCCGTGTGCACCACGGCTCAGACCCGCGGCTCCCAGCTGAACCGGCGGATCGCCACCATCAGCCCGGCCGCGCCCCACGCGGCGACGATCCCGACGTCGGCCCAGGAGAAGCTCGTCCCGAGGTAGCCCGCCTGCAGCCCGGAGGCGAAGTGGTAGACGGGAAAGACCTTCGCCACCCCGACGATCCAGTGCGGGGCGTTGCGGCCGAGCGGGATGAAGATCCCCGAGAGGAACAGCAGCGGCAGGATCGTCAGGTTGACGACAGCGGGGGCGGCGTCGGCGTTCGGGATGAAGCTCGTGATGGCGAGGCCGAGTGCGCAGAACGCCCCGGCCCCCACGAGGAGCATGACGACGAAGCGCCCGAGCGTCGCCCCTCCCGGCACCGAAGCGTGATAGGCGAGCGCCCCGAAAGCCGAGGTGATGACGACGAGCAGCACGGCGATGAGGAGCGCGTGCAGCACGCGGGCGAGGAAGTACACAGCCGGCGGCAACGGTGTCCCGTGCAGGCGCTTCAGCACCCCCTGGTCCCGCTGGAAGGTGGTCGTCATCGCGATGTTCGTGAAGCAGGCGGTGACGACGGCGAAGGCAGCCATCGCTGCCACGTAGTACGTCGACTCCTTCACGGTCCGGGCGCCGAGGTGGACGGTGCCCGAGCCGAGGAGGGCGGTGAAGATGACGAGGAACATGAGCGGGAAGGCGAAGGTGAAGCCCGCCGAGGCCGGATTGCGCCAGAACGCGCGGTTGACGAACCGGACCTGGTTGAGCGTGAGGACGACGGCGCGCCTCAGAGGAGCGGAGCTCGTCGCAGGGCCACCCGCCGACCGGCCGGGTGCCGCGTCGACCCCGCTCACCGCCGAGTCCCCCGGCCGCCGACCCGCGCCTCGGCGTGGCTCGCGGCGTCCGAGCGCCGCCGGCCCCGCCGGGTGCGCCGCGTGCCGGCGGCGCTGTCCTGGCCGGCTGCAGGTGGCTCGGATCCGGTCAGCTCGAGATAGACGTCCTCGAGAGTCGGGCGCAGCACCTCCAGCCCGTCGAGGCTCACGCCGGCCGATATCGCCCAGCTCGTCAGCCGGTAGAGGGTCCCGGTCAGCGTCTCTGTGACGATCTCGAGGGTGCCCGGTCCCGCCGCGACGGGAGTCGCCCCGAGGTCCTCGGGCACGGCGACGGGCGGGCGCGGGAAGCGCAGCCGCGGCCGCACCAGGTCGCGCCCGGCGAGGGACGACGGCGGCCCCTCGGCGACGATCCTGCCGGCGGCGATCACAGCCACGCGGTCGGCGAGGTGCTGCGCCTCGTCCATGTAGTGCGTCGTCAGAAGGACTGTCTTGCCGATCGCGGCGAGGCTCTTCACGACCTCCCAGGCCTCGCGCCGAGCCGAGGGGTCGAATCCTGTCGTCGGCTCGTCGAGGAAGAGCAGATCCGGATCGCCGGCAAGTGCGACCCCGACGTCGAGCCGCCGTTGCTGGCCGCCCGAGAGCGTGAGCACGCGGGCATCGCGCTTCTCCTCGAGCCCGACGAGCGACAGCACCTCCTCGACGTCACGCGGATGCGGGTAGTACTGCCCGTACATAGAGATCGTCTCGGCGACGGTGAGGTAGCGATCGACGCCGGTCGACTGCAGCACGATGCCGATGCGCGACCGCAGGGCGCGTGCCTGCCGTCCGGGATCGAGGCCGAGCACGACCACCTCGCCGCCGTCGCGCTGGCGGTAGCCCTCGAGGATCTCGACCGTCGTCGTCTTCCCGGCGCCGTTCGGCCCGAGCAGGGCGAACACCTCACCAGGCGCGATCTGCACGTCGATCCCGCGCACCGCCTCGAGCTCCCCGTAGGACTTCGTCAAGCCTCGGACCTGCACCGCCGGCGGCGCAGGTGCAGTCGTCTCCGTCAGCACGGTCCTCCTCTGCTCCGACGGGCCAGCGTAGGGTGACTGCGCAGACACGCCGCGTCAGGCGGCCCTGCGTCCGTGCCGCGGCGGGCAGTGTCGCGGCGGGCAGTGCCGCTGCCGGACCGTGCCGACGCCGGGCCGATGAGCCGGACCGGGCCGATGAGCCGGACCGTGCCGACGCCGGGCCGACGCGCCGGGCCGCAGGCGAGGATGGCGTGCGACATGATAGGAGTCCGGCCCGGGAAGAGCAGAGGGCGGTGGAGGCGGTGACGATGACCACCGAGGCGACGTGGTTCGCATCGGCGAGCGCCGAGGACACAGCTGCGCCCGGAGTGACCTACCTCGAGGCGCTACGCACCGCACTGGCCGACCTGCTCGCCGAGGACGAGCGGGTGCTGCTGCTCGGCGAGGACATCGGCACGATGGGCGGCGCCTTCCGGGTCACGGCCGGACTGCAGGATCGCTTCGGCGGCGACCGGGTGCGCGACACGCCGATGGCCGAGACGGCGATCGTCGGGTGCGCCATCGGCCTGGCGATCTCGGGGTACCGCCCGGTCGTCGAGCTGCAGTTCGCCGACTTCATCTCGTGCTGCTACGACCAGCTCGTCAACGAGGCCGCCAAGCTGCACTACCGCTTCGGCATCGCCGTCCCGATCGTCGTCCGCTGCCCCTCGGGCGGCGCCCTCTCGGCAGGGCCGTTCCACTCCCAGTGCCCCGAAGGGATCTTTGCCCACGTGCCCGGCCTGAAGATCGTCTGCCCGGCGACGGTGCAGGACGCCTACGGCCTCTTGCGCGCAGCCGTCGAGGATCCCGACCCCGTCCTGTTCTTCGAGCAGAAGGCGCTCTACCGCTCGCAGAAGGCGCCACTCGACGCCGCCGCCCCGGTGGCTGGCATCGGCCGGGCGGCGGTGCGACGACGGGGAGAGGACGTCACCGTCGTTACCTACGGCTCGATGCTGCCCCGCTGCCTGGCGGCCGCCGAGCGCCTCGCCGCAGAGGGTGTCGAGACAGAGGTCGTCGACCTCCGCTCGCTCGTGCCGCTCGACCTCGACACCGTGGCCGACTCGCTCCGGCGCACGAACAGGCTCGTGATCGTGCACGAGGACAACGGCAGCTCAGGAATCGGTGCCGAGATCGTCGCCCGGCTCGCCGAGAGCGACGCCCTCTACGCGCTCGACGCCCCGGTGTGCCGCGTCACGGCGCCGGACACGCCGGTACCCTCGTCGCCGTTGCTCGAGGAGCGCTATGTCCCATCTGTCGAACGGATCGTCTCCGCCGTCCGCGCCCTGGTCGGCGCCTGACGGGTCGGCGCCTGACCGGGCCACAGCCGACGGGGCCAGCCCCGACCGGCTCAGGCCGGGTGAGGTGACACCTGAAGGTGCCCGGGCGACCGCCATCCCCGACAACTGGTCGCAGCTGCTCGCGCTGATGGTCCTCTCGCGGGCGATCGAGAGCCGGCTGAACAATCTCTTCCTGCAGGGCCGGCTGCACGGGCGGCTGATCTCCGGGCGCGGCCAGGAGGCGATCCCTGTCGGGGCGACAGCCACCACCAGGCCCGACGACCTCGTCTGCCCAGCTCACCGCGACCTCGGCGCCCACCTCGCCCGCGGGACGACGCCTGAGGAGGTGTTTTTGCAGTACCTGTGGAGGGCGGATTCGCCGTCGCGGGGCCGCGACGGCGACGTCCACTTCGGGGTCTGGTCCCGCGGGGTGCTGCCGATGATCTCCCACCTGCCCGACTCGTGGCCGGTCGCTCTCGGTCTGGCCCTCGCCAAGCAGCGCCAGGGCGCCGGCGGGGTCGTGCTGGCATTCTGCGGTGACGGGGCGACCTCGACCGGCTCCTGGCACGAGACCGTCAACCTTGCCGCCGTCTGGCAGCTGCCGCTCGTCCTCATCGTCGAGAACAACCAGTACGCCTATTCGACGCCGGTCTCTCAGCAGTTCCGTGTCGCCTCGCTCGCCGATCGAGCTCCCGGCTACGGGATCCCGGGGGCACGCGTCGACGGGAACGACGTCGTGGCCGTCCAAGCGCTCGTGAGCGAGGCGATCGCCGCCGCACGCCGGGGCGGGGGGCCGACGATGATCGAGGCGGTGACGATGCGGATGGACGGTCACGCCATCCACGACCAGGCCCGGTACGTCCCCACGGAGCTCCTCGACGCCTGGAGGCAGCGCGACCCGATCGAAGGTTTCGCGGCGCGGCTGCAGGCAGCCGGCCTGCTCGACGGCGCCGCCCTCGCGGCGCTGCGCGACGATGCGGCCGAGCGCGCCGAGCGCGCCTACCAGACGGCGCTCGAGGCTCCCGAGCCTGACCCGGCCGCCCTCACCGAAGGCGTCTACGCCAACCCCGCGGCGCCGGCTCGGACCCGCCCGGCCGTCGGCTGACAACGCCGCGGCGTCGTCCCGTCGCGGCGCGTGACGGCGCGCCTGACTTGAATTCGATGGCGGAATGGGCATGCTGGGCGCGTGCTCCCCGCCCGGCGCGAACGGCTGCTTGGCGCGCCGCGCCGCCGTCTGTGGGGACATGCCGCGCTCGCCTTTGCTGCGATGGCGTTGCTGTCGGCGGCGACGGTGGCAAGCATCGAGGGCAGGCCCGCCGAGCCGGCGAGGCCGGCGAGGCCGGCGACAGCACTCGGCCGGGTCGGGAAGGCGGCGACGGTCACCGCTGAGCTCGCCCGAGC
>DAHUZG010000066.1 GCA_027306715.1 Acidimicrobiaceae bacterium | reverse complement strand
AGGTCGAGCGCCTCGTCTCCCCAGGGATGCCACTCGACCGGGTTCTCGACATGCTGGCGCAAGTAAGGGCTGGTCTCTGCGGCCAGGCGGTTGGCGGGCGCCACGCCCTCAAGCTACCGTGCCCCGCCGGCGCGCCTTCGGCGAGGGGCGTCGATCACGCCGCAGCACCTGCCCGACTTGGCGGCGCTTGCGCACTACGTTGCGGGGATGCGCCTCGAGCTCACACCCGACGAGCTGTTGACCACCACCCGTGCGGTGCGCCGGCGGCTCGACCTCGAGCGGCCGGTCGAGCGCGAGGTCGTCGAGGAGTGCCTCGAGCTCGCCGTCCAGGCACCGACCGGTTCCAACTCGCAGGGCTGGCAGTGGGTGTTCGTCGACGATCCCGGCCGCAGGAACGAGCTGGCGGCGCTCTACCGCAAGGTCTTCTTCGAGCTCTACGCGCCGCGGGTCGAGGCGGGGATGACCGGGGAGAACGCCAGGGTCTTTGAGTCGGCGCGCTACCTCGCCGAGCACTACCACGAGGTCCCCCTGCTCCTCATCCCCTGCCTTCGGGGGCGCCCGGGCGAGGCCAACCAGTCGGGCTTTTGGGCTTCGATCCTGCCGGCGGTGGGGAGCTTCCAGCTGGCGCTTCGAAGCCGCGGTCTCGGCTCGGCGCTGACGACGATGCACCTGCACTTCGAGAAGGAGGCGGCGGAGGTCCTCAAGATCCCCTACCCCGACTACAGCCAGGCCGGGATGCTGCCCGTCGCCTACACGAGGGGCACCGACTTTCGCCGTGCCGGGCGCAAGCCGGTGGCGTCGATGATCCACTGGAACGACTGGTAGCGGCTCAGCGCCTCCGGTCGAGGAAGCCGGCGAGGATCGCCGCCAGGCGCATCGGCTCGGACTCCTGAACGTTGTGGCCGCCCGGCACACGGACCGCCGACGCCCTCGGCAGGCGCCGGCAGAGCTCCTCGGCGACCTCCTCGCCGAGGAAGCCGTCCTCGCCCCAGACGAGAAGGACGTCGCCCGGGAACGCCTCGAGCGGCGCCCAAAGCTCGGAGATCGGCGGCGAGGCGTCACCGCTGGCGGAGAGCTGGCCGATGTGGTGGCGCCACACGACCGTGCCGTCGGGTCTTTGGGTCGTGTTGAGCCAGACTCCGCGCTCGAGCGCCGCCCGGCTGCGCCCGTAGCCGAAGCGAAGCGCCCGCTCGAGGATCTCCTGGCGGGAGGAGAACACCTGCGGGCCTTCGAGGAACGACCGCACCGGCGCCGCCCCCTTCGGGCGTAGCCCGGGCGAGATGTCGACGAGCACGAGGGCGGAGACGAGCCCGGGCGAGAGCCTCGCAACCTCGATCGCCGTCAGGCCGCCGAGGGAGTGCCCGACAAGGGTGGTGCCCTGGCCGGCGAGCGACTCGATGGCCAGGGCCACGCTCGGGGCGAGGGCACCGGGGTGGTAGCGCTCGTCCTCACGCCAGGCCGAGTCGCCGTGACCGGGAAGGTCGAGCGCGGCAAGCGGCCTGCCGAGCGCCAGGGCGACGGCGTCGAAGGTGTGGGCGTTGAGGGCCATGCCGTGGAGCAGCACCGCCTCGGGAGGTCCTTCGCCCCAGACCAGCGCGCTGAGGTCGCCCTCGGGCGAAGCCACTTGCCGGCGGGAGACCGCCTGGGGTCCCGGCCAGCCCACGCCGAGCTCGGCCGATTCCTCCTCGAGCAGGTCGAATTCCCCGAAAGGCTCGAGGGCGTCGGCACCGGCCAGCGCCGCATCGCCGCC
>DAHUZG010000052.1 GCA_027306715.1 Acidimicrobiaceae bacterium | reverse complement strand
ACTCGTAAGAGTCGTCGCCGAAGTCACGGATCCATGGCGGCGCGTGCCCGAGCATGGCACGGGCAAGCGCCGGCGAGACCTCGTGAACGCGCGTCGTCGCCGGGTTGGCGGCCGGCGCCGGCGTAGCCTCGTTGCCAGGGTCCACCGCAGGCCCCTCTCGCCTCGTTCGACGTCACGATCGGCCCTCACGAGCCGTCCTCAGAAACGGTGGTCATCGTATAAGGGGATCGGTTCCACCGCTGGTGATGCCGCCCTGACGGGTCGTCGCGGGCGCCGCCGAGAGCCGACGGCAGGTTCCACAGGCGGTCGGCACTTCGAGAAGCCGCCATCTCGTGACGGGGCCGGCAAGGCAGGGCTGAAGATTGCCGGGACGGGACAAAATTGCATGCAGAAGGCAGGCCGGCGCGGGAGCTGAGGCTCGCCTCGGCGGGCAGCGCCGCTTGACGCGACCGGCACGCCGGGCAGGAGCAGTAGGTTGCAAGAGACGAGCGGCCCCGTCAGCGACCCGGCCGACTCGGCCGACCCGGCCGACTCCGCTGACCGGGCTGGCGGAGTCGTCGCCGTGATGACGCCGCCGCCGGTGCGGACGACGGCAACACCTGCAGGAAGGCAGACCATGATCGGTGACAAGGTGGAGCGCTTCGAGAACAAGGGCAAGGACCCGAGCGCCGTGCAGGCTCACATCGAGGAGTACCTGAAAAGAGACGGCTTCGCGGTTCAGACCTCGTCGCCGAGTGAGCAAGGTGTCGTGATCCAGGCCAAGAAGGGCGGCTTCCTGAGGGAGGTGGTCGATGCCGACCGTGCGATGACCATCACGATCACGGGAGACGTTGACGATCTCACGGTCCACATCGGCATCGGCAGATGGCTCGAGCATCTCGGGGTGGCGGCGATCGAGACGTTGCTCATCAGCGACCTGTTCCTCGTCGTGGACGTGGCGGATACCGCCTGGAACTTCGAGATCGAGGACAAGCTGGTCAAGGACCTGAAGACGTTCGTGGGCTGACGCCACTCCCCGCGCCGCTAGCCGGCGCGTTCGCCTCGTCGAGCACGCGGTGACATGGCCGGGGCGGGCCATCGGACGACGAGGGCTCCGACTCCGACGATGGGGACGAGAAGCAGGAGGAACATGGCTCTGAACCCGGCTGTGGCGGCGATCGCGCCAAGGACGGCCGGCAGCGGGATCGTCACCGCGGCCGTCCAGGCGGCCAGCGCCGCGTTGGCGCGGCTGAGCAGCTCGGGCGGGGTCTCCTCGGCGACGAGCCCGAGCGCCAGAGGGTAGACCAGCCCGTGTGGCAGGCCGAGCATCGCCAGGGCGACGAACAGCTCGGCGTCTGTGTGCCCGAGGCCGAGCAAGCTCACGCCGGCGCCGGTGAGCACGGCGACGAGGAGGATCGCCGCCTTGGGGCGGCGGATCTGGCGCACGCTCGTGAGCGCCACACGGGCGAGGAGCGAGAGGACGAAGAAGACGCTGATGGCGAGCTGGGCGCCAGCCGGCGGCATGCGGTCGAGGCGGCCGGCGGCGACGACGCCGAAGCTGACGACGGCGACGAAGGGCGCCTGGTAGAGCAGCTGGGCGGCGGTTGCCAGGCGCCAGCCGGGCCGCCGCCACGGTGAGGACGGGAGCACCGCAGCCCCCAGCGGCACCGGCGGCTCGACCCCTCCGGCGTCGAGCCGGGCGTCGGACGGCGGGGGCTCTGTCGCCGCGCGCTGCTCGCCGCTGTCGCCGGAGAGCGGGAGCGGGAGGCTCCTCTTGCCCGACGACGTCCACCGCGTCAGCAGGGTCATCGCGAGCAGCGGCAGGATGCTGAACACGACCAGGGTCAGGCGCAGGGAGTTGCCGCTCGCGCTGAGCAGCCCCGAGTCGACGAGCGGTCCGATGCTGAGGCTCACCGAGAGAGCGACCGTGAGACCCGCCAGGCGGCGGCGGGCGGAGGCCCCGCTCTGGTGGCCGACGAGCGTGGTCAGGCTCGGCATCAGCAGGCCCCCCCCGCCTCCGAGCAGGGATGCGCCGGCGACGAGGGCGAGGGTGGAGCGCGCTGCGGCGATGACAGGGAACGATGCCGTCGTGACGAGAAGCCCGGCGCCGAGCCACCTCCGCAGGGTGGCCGGTCGGGCCAGGCGGCCGACCAGCATGGTCGCCGCCAGGGTGGCGACGCCGCTCAGGGCGATGGTGGCGCCGACCGTGGACGGCCGCAGGTGCAGGTACCGCTCGCCGACCGGGGCCAGGCTCGTCTGCGCGACGTTCTGGGCCGCTCGGAAGAGGAGCGCGATCGCGTAGAGGGCGAGAAGCGCCCGTGGTGGCCAGCGGCGCGACCGGCCGCTACCGGGGTGACGCGGCGCCGCGGTCGGGCGTGCGGCGCCAGACTGCCGGGCGAGTCCGATCCGCATGTGGACAGTCTCGCGTCCGGCGCAGCGGTCGACCTCCCCGGCGCGGGCGGCCAAAAAGGCTGTTCTCAGCGCGGCGTGACGGCGCCGGTCTCGTAGGCGATGACGACGAGCTGGGCGCGGTCTCGTGCGCCGAGCTTGGCGAGGAGGCGGCTGACGTGGGTCTTCGCCGTCGCCGGGCTCATGTGCAGCTGTTCGGCCAGCTCGGCGTTCGAGCAGCCGTGGGCGACGAGGCAGAGCACCTCTCGCTCGCGCGGGGTGAGGGCAGCGAGGAGTGCGTCGTCTCGGGCGTGCTGGGGTGCCCGACTGACGAGCTCGGAGATGACCCGGCGTGTCACGCTCGGGGCGAGCAGGGCGTTGCCCGCAGCCACCGTGCGGATCGCCTCGAGCAGCTGCTCGGGCGGGGCATCTTTCAAGAGGAAGCCGCTCGCCCCAGAGCGCAGAGCCTCGTACACGTACTCGTCGAGCTCGAAGGTGGTGAGGATGAGGACGCGGGTCCGCTCGGGCGCGGCTGCGGCGAGGATCCGGCGCGTCGCCTCGAGCCCGTCCATCTCCGGCATCCGGATGTCCATCAGCACGACGTCCGGATCGGTGGCGGCGACGACGGCGACGGCCTCTCTCCCGTCGGCCGCCTCGCCGAGGACGGTGATGTCGGCGGAGGACTCGATAAGGACGCGGAACCCCGCCCGCACGAGCGTCTGGTCGTCGACGACGACGACGCCGATCATCTCCGGCTCGGCCGGCACGGCAGCGGGCAGGTGGTCACCCCGCCAGAACCCGTTCGGCGGGGAAGCGTGCGAGCACGCCGAACCCGCCCTCAGACCGAGGTCCCGCGGTGAAAGAGCCGCCGAAGAGAGCGACCCGCTCCCGCATCCCGACGAGCCCGTGGTGCGGGGCGGGGTCGGGAGCCGAGCCCGGATAGGGGGCCGCCACGCCGGCTCCGCGTCCGTCGTCGAGCACCTCGATGACGAGGTCGCCGCCCTCGTCGCGAAGCTCCACATGGGCGCTGGCGGGGCCGGCGTGCTTGACGACATTGGTGAGCGCCTCCTGGACGATGCGGTAGACCGAGAGCGCAGCGCCCGGCGAGAGCGAGTGCGAGCGCGCCAGGTCGCTCACGAGGTCGAGCTCGACGGGGATGCCTGCCGCACGGACCTGCTCGACGAGCAGCGGCAAGGTCTCGACGCCCGGGGCGGGCGCGCGATCGGCGGGCCCGTGCTCTGCTCCGCGGAGCACGCCGAGCATCCGGCGCAGCTCGTCGAGGGCGCCGCGGCTCGTCTGCTCGACAGCGACGAGGGCGCGCTTGGCCTCTGCGGGGTTGGCGTCGATGACGTGGCGGCCGACCCCGGACTGGATCGCGATCACGCTCAGGCTGTGGGCGACGACGTCGTGCAGCTCGCGGGCGATCTGCAGGCGCTCCTCGGCGACCGAGCGCTGGGCGCGCTCGACCGCCTCGCGCTGGCGCTGAGCGGCCTGCTCGGCGAGGCCGGCGACGTAGACCCGCCGCACGCGCACGCTGTCGCCGACGAAGAAGGCGGCAATGGCGACCACCGCCGCGCCGAGCGCAGCGCTCGCGTCGTGCGGGCCGCCCGCCACCGCGCCGAGGGCCGAGCTCGCAACGCGGCTGGCGGCGGCGGCGACGAGCACGAGGGCGCAGATCTCCGCCCCGGCGGTGGGCATCGACCGGCGGCGCGGGCGGGTCGCCGCCATCTGGTACATCGGCAGGGCGATCAGCAGGCCCGGAAATGACGAGGCGAGCGACGAGCCGAGCCCGACGGCGACTGCGGCGGTCATCAAAGCGAGAGCCAGCTCGGGGCTGAGCCGGCGGAGGGCGATCGCCGTCGCCGCCAGCCCCCACACGACCACGGTCGCCACGAGCGCCGCGGGGACCCCGCCGTCGCGCCACAGGCGCACGGCGTGCGCTGCCACGACGAGGCCGAGGATGCCGGCGAGCGCGAGGTCGAGCACCTGCAGCTGGCTCTCGGCGACGCGGTGCAGCAAGGGTGGCCGGGGCGTCGCCTGGGGGTCGCTGCCGAGGTCCATTTCGCGCAGAGTAGCGAGCTTGGTGGCCGCGGGGCATCGGCCTGCGGTCGCCTCGGGCAGACTGAGCCGTACGACCACGGGAGTACGCCAGGTCACGACCCCAGGGCGACGACTTCGTGCGCCCTCGATGTCACGCTTGGTCCAGGGCTGGACCCGAGCGAGAGGACGACGATGAGGATGCGGAGATGATCGAGGCGAGAGGCCTCACCAAGCGCTACGGCGACAAGCTCGCCGTCGCCGACCTGAGCTTCACCGTCCGCCCGGGCGTCGTCACCGGCTTCCTCGGTCCGAACGGGTCCGGCAAGTCGACGACGATGCGAATGGTGATGGGCCTCGACCTGCCGGGCGCCGGCACGGCGACGGTCAACGGCAAGCGCTACCACGACCTCGCCTGGCCGCTCCACGAGGTCGGCGCGCTGCTCGAGGCGAAGGCGATCCACCCCGGCCGCTCGGCGCGGGGGCACCTGCAGATGCTCGCCGACACCCACGGCATCCCCTCCCGCCGGATCGACGACGTCCTCGAGCTCGTCGGGCTGAGCGAGGTGGCCGGGCGGCGCGCCGGCAAGTTCTCGCTCGGCATGGGCCAGCGTCTCGGCATCGCTGCTGCGCTCCTCGGCGACCCCTCGGTGCTGCTCTTCGACGAGCCGGTCAACGGGCTCGACCCCGACGGCATCCGCTGGGTGCGGAACCTGCTCAAGTCGCTGGCGCGCGAGGGCCGCACCGTGTTCGTCTCGAGCCATCTGATGAGCGAGATGGCCCTCACCGCCGACGACGTGATCGTGATCGGGCGCGGGCGCCTCATCGTCGAGACCTCGATCGGCGACCTCACCGCGCAGAGCTCGCAGGGCTACGTCAGCGTGCGCGCTCGCGAGCCCGAGCGCCTGCGCCAGGCTCTCGAGGCCGGGGGGGCGTCGGTGGTGCACGAGCACGACGGCTCGATGAGCGTCCGCGGGCTCGAGGCGCAACAGATCGGCGAGCTGGCGGGCTCGCTCCAGCTCGTGCTGCACGAGCTGGCGCCGCACGCCGCCTCGCTCGAGGAGGCCTTCATGGAGCTCACCGAGGACAGCATCGAGTTCCGCGGCGAGTCGCCGCTCAGCCCGACCGACGGGGGGACGCGATGAGCACCGGACGCAGCTTGGGAGCAGGCACGGTCAGCGCCAGGACCGTCGGCGTCGCGCCGGCGCCGGTCGCCCAGCCCCCTGGTCACTACAAGATGTCGGGGCTATTGCGCTCGGAGTGGACGAAGATGCGCACGGTCCGCTCGACGATGTGGTCGCTCGCCCTCATCGTCGTGCTGAGCATCGGCATCGGCGCCATCGCCACCGCCGAGACCCGCGCCCATTGGGCCCCGGGCCAGGAGTTCGGCTTCGACGCCACCCGCGTCAGCCTGATCGGCGTCTTCTTCGCCCAGTTCGTCATCGGCGTGCTCGGGATCCTCGTGATGAGCGGCGAGTACGGCACGGGCACGATCCGCGCCACGCTCTCGGCCACGCCGCGGCGGCCACTCGTGCTCGCCGCCAAGGTCGCCGTCTTCGGTGTCGTCGCGCTCGCCGTCTCCGAGGTGGTGGCGTTCGTCTCCTACTTCCTCGGCCAGTCGCTGCTCTCGGCGCCCGCGGTGCACACGACGCTGTCGAGCCCGGGCGCGTTGCGTGCGGTCGTCGGGAGCGGGCTCTACCTCTGCGTGCTCGGGCTGTTCGCCCTCGGCCTCGCCACGATCATCCGCCACACCGCCGGAGCCATCGGCGCCTTCGTCGCCGCGCTGCTCGTGCTGCCGATCGTCGTCGCCGCCCTGCCGAGCTCGATCGCCAACTCCGTCCAGCGATTCCTTCCCGACGCCATCGGCCGGACGATGATCTCCCTGCGCACCGACCCGCACCTGTTCACGCCCTGGGCCGGCTTCGCCATGCTCTGCGTCTACACCGCCGTTCTGCTGCTGATCGGCGCGGTGACCCTCGTCCGTCGTGACGCCTGAGCACCGGCGCCTGAGCTGCTCAACAGCCGGTCTGGCGCGCGGTGCCGGTCGTTCCGCTCGGCGGGCGCCGGTACCGGGTGGGAACCTTCGCCGGCACGAGGGCCATGCGCCGGGAAGCGCTTCGACGCCAGGTCAACCACACGCAGGCGGCCGCTGAGATCGGGAAGGCGAGGCCAAGGCTGAGCAGGAAGGAGCTCATCGTGCCGGTCATGTGACCACCTCTTCCGCGCTCAGGAGACGCCCGGCCGTCAAGCGTCGCGTCCGGCAACGTTATCGCGGTGGCCGTCGCCGGCCGGCCGGCGACGTCACCCGGCGCCGAGGCGCGGGCCGGGAGCCCGCCGGCGGCCACCGCCCGGGGGCTCTCCGACGCCGGGCGCGACGGGGCGGCGGCCAGAGCGTGCACCGCCTCGGGGTGCTCCCCGCGAGACGTGCCCGCCCCGGGCCGCCGCCCGCATCCCGCCGGCCGGCCCTCTCGGGCCGCCGAGCGCCCGGTGGTCAAGCGCCTGTGGTCAGGCGCTCAGTAGCGCCCGACCGCCGGGGGAGTCTCGTGCTCGATCGTCTCCTCGCGCACCGCCGTTGGTGCGCCGCCGACCTCGTCGACGACGCGGTGCGAGGTGCGGGAGCGCTGCGCCCACGGTGAGCGGAGCATGAGGCCGATGATCACGCCGACCGCCCCGACGAGCATCAAGATGATGCCGACGGTGCCGATGGCGACGCCCCGCACGCTGTAATACACGGCGAAACGGAGGATCGCGCCGACGGCGAACAGCAGGATTCCAGTGCCGATTGCCATAGTGAACCTCCTTCGCCGCCGTGACTGCCCGCCCGCCGCATGCAGCAAACCTGGCGACGGCCTGGAGGGTCAGCTGAAGCGGGCGCGCCACTCCTCGCTGCTGCGGGGGAACAGGACGGGGTTGCGCTGGCGCAGCTCGCCGAGATCCGCCGACGGAGCGACGTCGTACGCGTGACCGGCGAAGACCTCGGTCGCCGCCGGCAACTTCGCCAGCCCCGCCAGGCTCGAGTAGAGAGCGCCGGGATCTCCGCCGGGGAGGTCGGTCCGCCCGCATCCGGTCAAGAAGAGCGTGTCCCCGGTGAGCAGGCGCCCGGCTGCCAGAAGGCACTGGCTGCCAGGAGTGTGGCCGGGCGTGTGCAGCAGCTGCATCTCGAGCTCGCCGGCGGTGAGGACGTCGCCCGGGGCATGGGCGGCGAAGCTCGCCTCCGGCAGGCCGGTGGCGAGCACGAGCCACTCGAGCTCGTCACGCTGCACGTGCACCGGCACCTCCGCCAGCTCGAGCAGGTCGGCCACCCCGCGCACCGCAGAGCCGGCGAGGCTGCCGCCGGCGTGGTCGGCGTGGTAGTGGGTGAGCACGACCCCGACGAGGCGCATCCCGTCGGCGTGCAGGATGTCGAGCAGCTCCGACGGGGCGTAGGCGGGATCGACGAGGAGCGCCTCGCCGCTCGGGCGGTCCCCGATCGCGTAGGCGTAGTTCCGCATCTGGACGGCCAGCCCGTCGTCGGCGGCGAGGTCACGCCCGGCGAGGAGCTGGCGGAAGTACCAGGGGTCGGCGCCGCCGTCCCGGCTCACGAGGCGAGCGTGCCGAGGATCGGGTTGTTGGAGAAGACCTCGGTCACGGGCTGGCTCAGGCCGAGGCGGCGTTGCAGGCGCTCGACGGCGAGCTCCTGGTCCCACAGCACGAGGGTGACGACGACGCCGCTCGAGCCCGCTCGGGCCGTGCGGCCCGAGCGGTGCAGGTAGGCCTTGTGGTCTTCGGGCGGGTCGTAGTGGACGACGATGTCGACGCCCTCGAT
>DAHUZG010000051.1 GCA_027306715.1 Acidimicrobiaceae bacterium | reverse complement strand
GGCGGCGCTGGCGCTCACCGTCGCCGGCGCCGGCACCTCCCGGCCAGCCGCTGCCGTTGTTGCCGGCGGCGGCGGTGCCGGGGCGCTGCGCCTGCTCGTCGAGCCGGCCGCCGGTTACGCGCCGGTGGACGCTCTTCTCGCCTCGGCGAAGCGGTCGCTCGACCTCGTCATGTACGAGCTCGACGACCCCACTGCCGAGGCGGCCCTCGTTGCCGACGCCCGCCGCCACGTCGCGGTGCGGGTGCTGCTCGACGGCGGCTACGAGCGCCGGGCCAACACGCCGGCCTTCTCCTTCCTCGCCGCCCACGGCGTCTCGGTCCGCTGGTCGTCCTCGCGCTACGAGATCACCCACGAGAAGAGCGCCGTCGTCGACAACCGGCTGGCGCTGATCATGACGGGCAACCTCACCTCCTACTGGTACGCGACGACGCGCGACTTCGTCCTCGTCGACAGCGACCGCGCCGACGTGGCAGCGATCGCCCGCGCCTTTCAGGCCGACTGGGTCTCGGGCCCGGTGATCGATCCTGCAGGGGCGGACCTCTGCTGGAGCCCCGGATCGACGGGCGCCCTCGTCGCCCTGATCGCCTCGGCTCGCCACCGGCTGCTCGTCGAGAGCGAGGAGATGCGCGACCCGGAGGTGATCGCCGCGCTCGCTGCCGCCGCCCGGCGGCACGTGCACGTCGAGGTGACGATGACCGCCGACCCTGAATGGGAGAGCGCCTTCTCGGCCCTGCGCGCCGCAGGCGTCGTCGTGCACCTCGAGCCGTACCGGGCGACGGCGCTGTACATCCACGCCAAGGCCGTCGTCGCCGATCCCGGCACGGCGCAGGGACGGGCCTTCGTCGGCTCGGAGAACTTCTCGGTCGCCTCGCTCGTCTACAACCGCGAGCTCGGCGTGATCACCACCGACCGGGAGGTCGTCTCCGCCCTCGCCGCGGTGCTCGCCGGCGACTTCGCTTCTGCGTAACAGTCGGGCGCGACGTGATCTAACAGTCGTTACAGTGACAACGTGACGCCTTTTGATCGGACCTCATGAGCAGCGCCGCCGTCTTCCTCTTCCTCGCCACCTTCCTCGCCTGTGCCGTCGAGGCGGTCGAGGCGACGACGGTGGTCGTGGCGGCCGGGGTGACCCGCGGCTGGCGCTCCTCGCTGCAGGGCGTCGCCGCCGGCATCGCGGTGCTGGCGGTGATCGTCGCCGCCCTCGGACCGGCGATCGCCTCGATCCCGCTCAGCCCGCTGCGCCTCGTCGTCGGCGCGCTCCTCCTCGTGTTCGGCCTCGGCTGGCTGCGCAAGGCGATCCTGCGGGCCTCGGGGCACAAGTCGCTGCACGACGAGGACCTGCTCTACAAAAAGCACCTCGAAGCGGCCCGCTCTGCCGGCGGGGCGCCGCGACACGGGATCGTCCACGACGGCTACGCCTTCACGCTCGCCTGCAAGGCGGTCGTGCTCGAGGGCCTCGAGGTCGCCTTCATCGTCGTCACCTTCGGGGCCAACGCCCACGACCTCCCGCTGGCGGCGATCGCCGCTGCGGCGGCGATCGCCGTCGTCGTCGCGATCGCCTTCGCCGTCAAGGGACCGCTCGCCAAGGTCCCCGAGAACACGATCAAATTCGTCGTCGGGATCCTTCTCACGAGCTTCGGCACGTTCTGGGGTGCCGAGGGCGCCGGCGCCCGCTGGCCCGGGAGTGACGCCTCGCTGGCCGGGCTGATCCCCCTCGTGGCGCTCTTCGCCGTCTGCGCCGTCGGCGTGCTGCGAGGCCGCCGCAGCGAGCCGGCGGCCTCGGCGCCGACGCCGGCCGAGGCCGTGGCGTGAGCACCGCCTGGCGCCTCGTCCGCGCCTTCGGGTTGTTCTGGTGGGACTTCATCGTCGGCGACGACTACACGATGGCGATCGCCGTCGTCGTCGGCCTCGGTGCCGTCGCCGCCCTGCACGCGGTGAAGGTGACGTCGTGGTGGTCGCTGCCGGTGATCTGGGCGGTCGCCGTCGCCTGGTCGCTCCGCCGGGCCACCGGCCCGAAGCCCGCCGGCCCGGAGCCCGCCGGCCCGAAGCCCTGAGCACGCCGGGATCGCGCCGGCGGCCCGGCAGCGACCAGATCAGCTGGCTGGTGCTCGTCTACCGGATCCCGAGCGAGCCGACGCGCCACCGGGCGGCGGTGTGGCGGCGGCTCAAGGGGCTCGGGGCCGTCTACCTGCAGAGCTCCGTCGCCGCCCTCCCCGCGTCGCCGGCGGCAGAGCGGGCGCTGCGGCGCCTGCGCGGCGAGATCATCGAGCAGATGGCGGGCCAGGCGCTGCTCTTCCAGGGGCCGGCGATCGGCGGCGAGGCCGACGTCGTGCAGGCGACGACCGAGGCGCGCAACGACGAGTACGAGGAGATCGTCGACCGCTGCCAGGACTATCTCGCCGGCATCGAGAAGGAGCTCGTCGCCGAGCACTTCACCTACGGCGAGCTCGAGGAGAACGACGAGGACCTCGCCAAGCTGCGCGGCTGGCTCGAGAAGGTGCGGGCCCGCGACAGCCTCGGTGCAGCTGGGCTCGGGGCCGCCGAGGCGGCGATCGAGCGCTGCGCCGAGGCGCTCGACGCCTTCGCCTCGCGGGTCTACGAGGAGGAGAACCCCTGACGGGATCCGGCGACGGTCGAGGTGACGGCGAAGAGGGGCCCGATCCCGCCGACCGCCATGCCACGGACGTCGGGAGCGACGACCGCCCGCGCCGCCTCGACGGCGAGCGGGATCACCGGCAGGTCCTGCAGCTCGATCGCCTGCTCGGCGGCGGCCAGGCGCAGCGCTTCGGCCCCGCTGGCGTGCTCGGCCTGAAGGGCGAGCGCGTTCAGGTCGGGATCGTCGTAGCCGCTGGCGTCGATCGCTCCGCCGAGGCTCGAGGCGAGGTACCAGCGCTGTGTGTACCAGGTGGCGCTGAGGTAGGTCTCCCCCCCGGTCTGCAGGCTCATCGGGTAGCTGCTGGCGGCGGCGACGTACCCCGCCGCAGGCACCGCCTGGGTTGACACGTTGATCCCGACGCTCGAGAGGGCGGTGGCGATCGTGCCGGCGGCAGCCTGCTCGACACTGTCGCCGGCGTCGTAGGCGAGCACGAGCCCGGCCTGGGGCAGGCCCTGGCCGCCGGGATAGCCGGCGGCGGCGAGATCGGCCGTCGCCAGGGCGGGGTCGGTGCTGAACAGCCCGGCGTCGCGCAACGATCCCGGGACGGCCGGCGGCACCTCCCCCTCCCACGCCAGCCCCGCCGGGCCGAGGGCGAGCGAGCGGATCGAGCCGTAAGGCAGCGCCGCGGCGACGGCGCGGCGCAGCAGCAGCGCCCGTGGCGATCCGTTCGGTCCCCACGGCGCCGTGGCGTAATTGAGGTCGAGCTGGAGGTGGCTCGTCGTGAGGTCCTCCTGCACGACGACGGCTCGGCGGCGGGCGCCGGACCCCGCCGGCGCCGCATAGAGCGCCCGGGTGAGGTCCTC
>DAHUZG010000048.1 GCA_027306715.1 Acidimicrobiaceae bacterium | reverse complement strand
GGTCGGCACGATCACGACCGGGATCACCTCACAGCCGATGTACCTCATCCTCGAGAACTCCGACGGCAGCTCCGGCGGCACCGTCGTGGCGCCTTCTGACATGCTGGTCGACTGGGTGCGGGTCTGGCAGCACTGAAGCCGGCCACGGACGCCCGGGCGGGTACCCGGGCGACCCGGCGGTACACCTATCCGCGAGGCCGGCACGGTAGCGTCACGACGTGGTGCGGCGGTGATCCTCATCGGCAAGCGCCGCGCCGCGCACCGTCGAGCCCGCGACACCCGCCGGCTGGCACGTCGCGCTGGGGCCGGCGTCGCGGTCGTGCTCGCCGGGGTCGCCTCCGCTGCCGCTGGTGGCGCCTTCTCGACCTCGAGCTCCCCGCCGGTGGCCGGCTCCTCGCACGGGGCCGGCGCCGGAGGGCGGTCAGAGGGATCGACGCTCGGAGCATCGGGCCGCGCCGGCGCCCATGCCCTCGTCGCCGGTTCGGGCCGCCGCCCCACGAGCCTGCCGTCGAGCGCCCGCTCGAAGGCGACCCCGACCCACGGCTCCCCGACCCACGGCTCCCCGACCACCCTCGCCGGTCCCGGCTCGGCAGCCGGGGCCCCGGCTCAGGGCTCCGCGGCTGTCACTCGGCCTTCGCCAAGCGGGACGACCGCCGCCGTCCCCACGACGGCCTCAGCCCACGACACCGTCCCTCAGGCGACGGCCGTGCCGGCGACGGTGCTCCCGCCCGGCGACGTCCTCGTCGAGGTGCTCAACGGAACCGGCACGCCCGGGCAGGCGGCAACCGTTGCCGCCGAGCTCCACCGGGCGGGCTTCGCCGTCAACGGCACCGGCAACGCGTCCTCGTTCCACAACCCGGTGACGGTGCTCGACTACGGTCCTGGCGGCGAGCCGGCGGCACAGTCACTCGCCTCCCACCTTGTCGGGGCGGCACAGCTTCGAGCTGACTCGGCGGTGCCTCCAGGCGAGGTCGACCTCGTCACCGGCGCGAGCTTCGGCGGCGTGAGCTGACCGCTCAGGCGACTCGGAGCCAGCACCCGGTGGGCTCTCCGTACCTGCGCGCCCTGCGCCGTCCGGGCGGCCGGCGATCGGGAAGCCCCGGTCGGCGCTGCTCGCTCGCCTAGCGTCGGCTCTCGTGCCCGAGACCGTACCGTCCCTCGTCGAGGAGGTGGCTATGCGCTTGCTCGCTGCTCGCCTCGACGCCATCGCCTACCCGGCGCTGCACGCGCTCGCCGCCGGCGGGCGGCCCCTCGTGGACGACGTCGAGGAAGCGCTGGCGAGCACCGGCACCAGCCCGGAGTGGTCGTGGTACCGCCTGCTGGGTCTCGGCCGCCAGGTCGGCGCTGCCGAGCTCGCCGGCGTCGGCTTCGAGACGGCTGTCGCGCTCGTCGAGGCCGGCCTGCTCGTCGAGACCGACGGGTTGCTCTCGACGACCGGCTGGATCGTCGTGCCGGCGCTCGGAGGCCGGCTCGTCACCGGGTTGCCGCCGACCCACGGCGGGGCCGCCGGCGCCAGCGCCTACCTCGGGCCGGACTCCCTGCGCCTGGCCGCCTCGCTGCCGCCGGCAGAGGGCCGGCGGGTGCTCGACCTGGGGGCCGGATGTGGGGTTCAGGGCCTCCTCGCCTGCCGGGGTGCCAGCGAGGCGGTGCTCACCGACGTCGATCCAACGAGCCTGCACATCTCGGCGCTGAACGCAGTTCTCAACCGTTGCGAGCACCCTTTTCGCCTTCTCGAGGGGAGCCTCTACGAGCCGGTCAGCAACGAGCGCTTCGACCTCGTGGTCTCGCTGCCGCCGTACGTTCCGGTCGTCGAGGGCTGTGGGGTCACCGTGGTCGCCGCCGGCGGCGCCGACGGGCTCGGGTTCCTCGTGCCACTGCTCGACGGGGCCGCATCAGTCCTCGAGGACGGCGGCGAGCTGTGGTGCCTCGCCCAGCTGCTCTGCGACGACGAGGGCCCGCTGCTGCGCGAGAGGCTCGACCGCGCCGCCGAGTCGCTCACCGTCGAGCTCTACTGCACGGACCGCCACCCGCTCCGGCCGTGGATCGCCGACGTCGCTGGGCGCCTTGCGCGCCACGGCGCCGGGCTCAGCGCCGCAGATCTCGCGGCCGCCTACTCGGCATCTCTCCGCCCACTCGGGGCGACCGGCGTCTGCGCGGCGCTCGTGCGGGCGCGAGCCGGAGGAGCGCCGGGCGTGCGCATCACCGGCGCCAAGAGCGGTCTCGTCGCCGGCAGCCGGCTGCGGCACGCCGGCCCGCTCGTCACCGGGCCGGCGGCCCTCGAAGCGGTGACCCTCGAGGGCGCCGGCCCCGTGCATCTCGACAAGCTGGGGCTGACGCTGCTCGACGCCTTCGACGGCAGCAGCGACATCTCTCAAGCGACCTTGGCCTCCTGGGGCAGTCCGCCCGATGCCGACTGGCGCGACATCGAGGAGATGGCTGTGCTGAGGGCGACCGAGCTGCTCCGATCCGGGCTGCTCGAGCGCGTGCCCGTCGCTGACGATGTCGCCATTGCGCCCTTCGACGACGACGAGCTCGATGCCCTTGATCGCCACCAGCACTGCGGCGAGGAGAGCTACCGCTGCCCCGAGGGCGACGGCTGCGAGCTCATCCCCGAGGCGGACGGCTGGCGTTGCCCACGCTGTGGCGCCCGCCAGACATGGGCTTTTTTGCGACACCTCGACGACAACGACAGCTGAGCCACGGACCGTCCGGGTGAGTCACCGGGCCCCCTCTGCCTGCGCGGCGGGTCGCCGCGTGCTGCCTCGACGGAGGCGGTAACATGAAGGCGCTTAGCCTCAGGCTGCTGAGTTGCCAGCAGCGAAGGATGTTCGTCGCTCCAGACCTCCGGTGACGCCGTTGACCAAAGGGCCGGTGGACCGATGAGCGAACACGACCAGGACGAGGTTTCTTGCCGAGCAGCTCCTCGGATGTTGCGCCGCTCGCCGGCCGGCGAGGACGGACGGCGAGCGGCGCTCGTCGCTGAGCTGCCCGACGAAGGTGTGAGCGCACTCGATCCCCTCGAGCTCCGATCCTCCTTCGAGCACGGCATGGCGAGCTTGCACGGCGAGACCGACATCTCCAACCATGAGCGCTTCGTCGCCGTCGTCGACGCTGCGCTGCGATCGGGCAGCGGCCTCGCGGCGGGCGGCGACGTGCACCTCGATCTCGAGGGCCTGGGCTTCATCGACGTCGACGGAGCACGTGCGCTCGTCGAGGCGAGCGCCAGGCTCGGGCGGGGACGTCGTCTCGTGCTGCACCATCCCCCGCCAGCCCTCGTTCACATGCTCCGAATCGCTTGGAGGGACGCCCCCGGGCTCGAGCTCGGAGAGGTGCGGGGTCGCCGAGGCAAGAGAACGCGGGCATTCTTCCCCCTCCCGAGCCCGCAGGCTGTGGCCGGCCCGAAGGCTGTTGCCGGCCCGCAGGCTGTGGCCGCCCCGCTTGCCGTGGCCGCCTCGCTTGCCCTGGCCGCCTCGCTTGCCGTGGCCGCCTCGCTTGCTGCAGGCGGTCTGGTTTCCCCAGGCGATCCGGCGGCACCGGCAGCCGAGTGGTCCCCGCCACAGGAGCTGGGGTGAGCCTCCGCGAGCCTCGGTGAACGAGCCGACAGCGCTCGCCGGGTCGATACGCGCGGCGCAGCGCAGCCTCGTCGCCGGGAGAGGCTGAGCCCCGAAGGTGCAGTCCGCTCGACGATTCCCGATCGGGGCGAGCGTCTCGATCGACGAGCTCGAGTCCGATCCGCACGAGCTCCTCGCCGAGCTGCGCGCGCACGAGCCGGTGTCCTGGCTGCCGGCACTCGACTGCTGGCTCGTCACACGGCGCGATCTTGTCCAGCAGGTGATGCGCGACCCGGCTGGCTTCACCGTCGACGATCAGCGTTTCTCGACCGCGCAGGTGGTCGGCCCGAGCATGCTCTCCCTCGACGGTGCTGAGCACGACCGCCACCGTGAGCCGTTCGTCGCCAGGTTCCGCCCCGCCGAGGTCGCCGAGCAGCTGGCACCGACCGTCGGCGCCATAGCACGGCGGCTCGTCACTGCCCTCACCGCTCGAGCGCGCGGGGCCAGCGGGCGCAGCCCCCGCGGCGCGGGCGGCGCGCCGGCCGCCGGCGGCCGCGCCGCTACCGAGCTGCGGCGTGAGCTCGCCGGACCGCTGGCCGTCGAGATCATCCTCGCCGCCCTCGGGCTCGACGCAGTCCCGCCGGCGTCGTTGCTCGCCTGGTACGACGACATCGTCGCCGGCGTGCAGGCGATCACAGCCGGCGCGCCGGCCGGCGCCGCTGCCGAAGCCGCCGCCGGCGAGCTGGCCGGCGCTGTCGCCCGCAGCGTCGCGACGGACCCGAGCTCGGTGATCGGGCGAGCCGCAGCAGCCGGGCTGAACAGTGACGAGCTCGCCTCGAACGTCGCGGTGACGATGTTCGGCGCCGTCGAGACGACCGAGGGGATGATCGCCAATGCCGCCCTTCACCTGATCGAGCGCCCCGAGCTGCTCGAAGACGTCCGCCGTGAGCGGGGGCTCGTGGCGGCGGTGACAGAGGAGTCGTTGCGCTTCGAGCCGGCCGCTGCGGTGGTCGACCGGTACAGCCGCGCCGACGTCGAGCTCGGTGGGGCTCGCATCGCTCGCGGTGAGCTCGTCCGCCTGTCGCTCACCGCCGCCAACCGCGTCCCGGCGGTGTTCGAGGAACCCGACCGCTTCGACGCCCGCCGGGCGAACGCTCGGCTCCACCTCGCCTTCGCCGCCGGCCCCCACGGCTGTCTCGGCGCGGCTCTGGCGCGCGCCGAGACGGCAGCCGCCCTCGAGGCCCTGCTCGAGCTGCCCGGGCTGGCGCTCGACCCGGAAAGGCCGAGCGCGGCGCGCGGCCTCGTCTTCCGCAAGCCGCCGGCGCTGCACGTCGTCTTCGGCCCCGGCGCCGGTCCACCGCTCTGAGGCGTCCAACAGCTACGGTGCCCCTCAGCGTCTGGAACGAGGTTCAAGCGCTGAGGTTCGGGCGCTGAGGTTCGGGCGCGAGGCCGGCCGGCGAGACCAGGAGTCGTGGTGGAGCGACGTCGAACGTCGACATCGAACTTCGGCGTCGGCAAGCGCGAGAGCCATGATGCGTCGGCGTTCTACGGTCGGTTCCACTCCCCGGCGCTGAGCGACGACGACGCCGTGCTGGCGCCTCAGCCCGTCGCCGAGCCTTTCGTCTGTGGCGACGCCCGCAGGATGGGCAGCGTCGCCGACGGCTCGGTCGCTCTCGTCGTCACCTCGCCGCCGTACTTCGCCGGCAAGGCCTACGAGGCGGAGCTCGGCCGCGGCGGTGTCCCGAGCTCCTACCTCGAGTACCTGGAGATGCTCGCCGGGGTCTTCGAGGAGTGCGTGCGGAAGCTCGAGCCCGGCGGGCGGATCGCTGTCAACGTCGCCAACCTCGGGCGCAAGCCCTACCGCAGCCTCTCCGCTGACGTCATCCACATCCTCCAGGACGACCTCGGACTGCTCCTTCGCGGCGAGCTCATCTGGCAGAAGGGAGAGGGGGCGAGCGGCTCCTGTGCCTGGGGGTCGTTCCGCAGCGCCTCCAACCCGGTGCTGCGCGATCTCACCGAGCGGGTCGTGATCGCCAGCAAGGGACGCTTCGACCGCGCCCGCAGCGTCGAGCAGCGCCGGCGCGCCGGGCTGCCGTACGCCTCGACGTTGATGACCGAGGACTTCATGGCCCTCACCCTGGATCTCTGGCCGATCCCGCCCGAGAGAGCGCAACGGGTCGGGCACCCGGCGCCTTTCCCCGTCGAGCTGCCCGAGCAGCTGATCCGCCTCTACACCTTCGCCGGCGACCTCGTCCTCGACCCGTTCATGGGCAGCGGCTCGGCCCTCGTCGCCGCCGCCCGCCTCAAGCGACGCTACGTCGGCTACGACACCGACGCCGGCTACGTCGCCATCGCCCGCCGCCGGGTCGACGAGGAGATCGCCGCCTCAACCGCCCGGGGGGCCGCAGCCGCCGGTGCCGCTCCGACCGCCGGTGCCAGCGGCGCACCTTCTCGATCTGGAGAGCCTGGGGCGCCTGGGGCGGCCCACCAGCAGGCGAGCCTGCGCGCCCGCGCGCTCGAAGAGGGCAAGGCGGCGCCGAAGCTGGCCGAGGAGGTGCTCGTCGAGGCCGGCTTCCGCATCCTCGGACGGGACCGGCGGGTGCGCGCCAGCGGCGTGACGGTCAATTTCGTCGCTGAAGACGCCGCCGGGTGCAGCTGGCTCTTCGACGTCGCCGGGCCTTTCACGAGCTACCGCGGCGGCCTCTCGCGCACTGACGCCGTCTGGAGGGCGCTCGGGCGCGCCCACGCTCTGCGCGGGCGCCTACCGCCGGAGCTGCCGTTCGTCCTTCTCACGACCGACCTCCCCGGGCGCGGCAGCGGCGGCGAGACGGCGCTGCGAGCCACCGGGCCGGAAGGGCTCTTCGACGCCATCGAGCTGCTCGAGCCTGCCGCCCGCGGGCGGCTCGCCCGCTACGCGACAGGCGGATACAACAAGCGGCCCCTGCCGGGGTTCTGGACACCCGCCGAGCTCGCCCGCCGCTCGCTCTGACTCGGCCGTCACCGGGGCTAACCGAGGTCACCGAGCCGGCGACACCCCCGGCACCTCGGACGGCCCCCTCGGCAAGGTGCTCGCCCGCTGCCGGGCCCCACGGCTCCGGCGCCGCCCGCCAGATCGCCGGGAGGGGGCACTTTGACCGTCGATCGCCTGGTCAGTACGGTACAGCGCGCCCCGAATGCGGGACGGACGGTGGTGGGGGGAGAGCATGGGTTGGCGTGCGGGAGGAGCTTCGCCGTGCGGCCTGCGGGCCGGCGGCGGCTCGCCACCGGCGCGGCCCAGGTGCCGGAGGTGACCCCCGGTGTCGGCGGGGAGCGCAGTGGGCAGCGCTGACGAGCAGTCCCCCGCCGGGCGCCCGGCATCTGCCGCAGCCGGGGCGGAGACCGCCACAGCCGGCCCGCTGAGCGCCATGGGGGGCCCGCTGATCAGCGTCCGGAACGTCTCCAAGACCTTCGCCGGCACGCGCGCCCTCAGCGGAGTCTCCTTCGACGTCGGCGCCGGCGAGATCGTGGCCGTCATCGGCCGGAACGGGTCAGGCAAGTCCACCCTCGTCAAGGTGATCGCCGGCGTCTACCGCCCCGACCCGGGGTCGCAGGTGCAGCTGGGCGACGAGGGGGCGCCCGGCGGGGGCGGCGGCGCACCCGGAGGGGGACCGGTCGGGCTTCACGTCTTGCACCAGGAGCTCGGTCTGGTCTCGCGCCTCTCGGCGGTCGAGAACCTCGGTCTCTGCGAGGGTCGGGGTGGCGCCGGATACCTGCCGCTGCGGCGGCGGCGCGAGCGGAGCCAGGCCGAAGAGATGATCGGCTTCTTCGGCGCCAGCTTCGACGTCACCGTGCCGGTCGGGCGGCTGAGCGCCGCCGAGCGGACCATCGTCGCCCTCGCCCGTGCCCTCGGGCGTTGGACGAGCCCGCGCAACGTCCTCGTCCTCGACGAGCCGACCGCCGCGCTGGCGCCGGAGGAGGTGGGCAAGCTCTTCGGCGCTGTACGGCGCGCCGCCGCCGGCGGCGCCGGCGTGATCTTCATCTCGCACCGCTTGCGGGAGGTGATCGAGCTCGCCGACCGCTCCGGCGTGCTGCGCGACGGCCGCGTCGTCGAGATCGTCCGCAACGCCGAGTCGAGCCTCGAGCACCTCGTCGAGCTGATCCTCGGCGGGGTGACAACGAGCGCTGCGACCGGCCCGGATCACCGGGAGGGACCTTCGCTGCTGCGCGTCGAGAACCTCCGCGGAGGGCGGGTGCGGGAGGCGAGCTTCGAGGTGCAGGCCGGAGAGGTCCTCGGCGTCGCCGGGCTGCTCGGGTCCGGCCGCGAGGAGCTGAACGGGCTCGTCTTCGGCGCCAAGCGCCGGACCGGCGGGACGGTCAGCGTCGCCGGCACGCCGGCCGGCCCCGGCCACCCGCGCCTCTCGGCGCGCCGGGGGATCGGCTTCGTCTCCGCCGACCGTGCCCGCGACGGCGTGTTCATGACGCTCAGCGCGCGCGAGAACCTGACGCTGCCCCACCTGCGGCCGCTCGTGCGCGCCTTTGGCCGGATCGATCGCGCCGCTGAGGGGCGCGACGCCAGGGAGTGGTTCGCCTCGGTCGAGCTGCGCCCGCCCGAGCCCGAGCGCCGGCTGCAATTCTTCAGCGGCGGCAACCAGCAGAAGGTGCTCATCGCCCGCTGGCTTCGTGCCCGCGCCAGCGTTCTCCTGCTCGACGAGCCGACCCAGGGCGTCGACCTGGGCGGCCGGGCGGCGATCTACGAGCTGCTGGCCTCCGCGGCACGGGCCGGCACAGCAGTCGTCGTCTCCTCCTCGGACGCCGGTGAGCTCGCCGAGCTCTGCGACCGCGTACTGGTCATGCATGATGGCGCGGTGCGGGTGGTGCTCGAGGGTGAGGCGCTCAACGAGGGCGCCATCGAGCGGCACACCCTCGACCCGGACCGGGCGGCGGGCGCCAGACAGGCGACCTCGTGAGGCGGGTCCTACGGGCGCTCTCGTTCCGCAAGGTGAGCGCTCTCTACCTGCTGGCGGTGATCTTCCTCACCTTCTCGATCTGGATCCCGGGCAGGTTCCTCACCTGGAACAACTGGAAGACGATCTTCGAGAACCAGGCGACGGTGGGGATCGCCGCCGTGGGCCTCGTCATCCCCCTCGCAGCCGGCAGCTTCGACCTGGCGGTCGGCACCGAGGTCGGGCTCGGCGTCGTGCTCTTGCCATGGCTGCTCGTCAACACCGGCATCCCGACGGTGATCGCCGTGCTCATCACCCTCGCCGCCGGAGCCGTCGTCGGCCTTGCCAGCGGGGGCCTCATCGTCCGCATGCGGATCGACTCGTTCATCGCCACGCTGGCGATGAGCTCGGTGCTGACAGCGATCGTCGAGTGGCTCTCCGGCGACCAGCAGATCATCGTCACCCGCACCGGCTTCGAGGCGATGGCCCGCGACCAGTGGCTCGGGATCACCCTTCCCGTCTACATCCTGCTCGCGGTCGCCGTCGTCGTCTGGTACGCGCTCGAGATGACGCCCGCGGGGCGGCGGATCTATGCCACGGGGGGCAACCTCGACGCCGCCCGTCTCGCGGGCGTGTCGACGGCTACGGTCGTCGTCGTCTCCCTCGCCGCGTGCGCCCTCATCGCCGGCGGCGCCGGTGTCGTCGAGAGCGCCGCTCTCGGGGGGGGAGACCCGACGATCGGGCCTGACTACCTCCTCCCGGCCGTCACCGCCGCCGTTCTCGGCTCGACGCAGTTCCGCGAGGGACGGTTCAACGTCTGGGGGACGATCGTCGCCGTCTATGTGCTCGAGGCCGGTGTGCAGGGACTCGAGCTGGCGGGCGCTCCGACGTGGATCCCGAGCCTGTTCGACGGGGTCGCCCTCGCCGCCTCGGTCGCCCTCGCCCGCTTCGAGGCGAGCACGGCGGCGACGTCGGGGATCCGCCGTGTGCTGAAATTCGACAGAGACCGGGGCGGCGCGGCGCTCGCGGATCGTCCGGACGACGTGACGGTGTGACCGCCGCGGCGTCACCGCAAGCTCCGGCGTCACCGCAAGCTCGGGCGACGACCGCCGCCGACCCGGCACCGACCCGGCACCGATCAATGCGACCAAGCGGCGCGGCCGCAAAGGAGTGAACCCCACGATGGATCTCGGCTGCCTGCTCGTTCCCCGCCTCGACAGCGCCGAGCACGCCGCTGCCGCCGAGGAGCTCGGTTACGACTTCGCCTGGATGGCCGACTCGCCGGCGATCTACGCCGACCCCTGGATGCTCCTCGCCCGGGCCTCCGAGCGCACCAGCCGCATCCGCCTCGGCGTGTCGGTGATCACGCCGCGCATGCGCCACCTCGTCGCCAACGCCGCTGCCGCCGCCACGCTCAGCATGATGGCGCCCGGACGCTGCGAGCTCGTCGTCGGCACGGGCTTCACGAGCCAGGCGATGATCGCCAAGCCGCCGGCGCGCTGGAGCGAGGTCGAGGCCTACGTCTCGGCCCTGCGGCGCCTGCTCGCCGGCGAGAGCGTCGAGTGGGACGGCACGATCGTCCAGCTCGCCTACAGCCGGCTGACCGGTGTCGAGCTGCCGGCCGAGATGCCGATCCTCGTCGCAGCCCACGGCCCGAAGGGCTACGCCGTAGCAGAGCGCGTCGGCGACGGCATCGTGACCAACCCGTTGCACGGCTCGATGAACCACCTGCGACAGCACGAGCGTGTCGTCGTCCAGATCAACGGGACGGTGCTCGACGACGGCGAGGCGCTCGACGACCGGCGCGTGCTCGAGGCGGCGGGGCCGGGGGCGGCGCTGCATCTGCACCTCGGTGCCGGCGGCGCGGCGGGCGGCCTCGACGAGCTCGCCGGCTACGAGGAGCGACTCGGCGATGTCGCAGAGAGCTACCGCCACATCGAGATGCACCGGGGCCACTTCATCGAGGTGACCGATCTCGAGCGGCCCTTCGTCACGGGCCGCCTCGTCGCCCGCGGCACCGACACCGCCACCCGCGCCGACCTGCACGCCCGAATCGAGGATCTCGCCTCCGAGGGTGTCACCGGCGTCATGCTCGCCGCCGGGGGCAGCGACGTGGTCCGCGAGCTGAGTGCCTTCGCCGACGCCGTGCGAGGCCGCCGGTGAGCAGCCCGAAGAGCGGCGCGGGCGAGCCGGGACAGGGGAGGCGCCAGGGCCAGGGCGAGACCCTTGCCGAGGTGCTCGCCTGGCTCGAGGACAACTTCGGCGGCGACGAGGCCGTCGCCGACTCCGAGGGGCGGCGCTGGAGCTTCGCCGAGCTTAATGACCACGCCCGCCGCACGTGTGCCGCCTACCGCGAGCTCGCCGGCGTCGGGGCCGGCGACCGGGTGTCCTGGCTCGCCATGGGATCCTCCGCGCCGCTGCTCGCCGCCAGCTTCGGCACGAAGAAGCTCGGCGCGGTGCCGGTGATCGTCAATCCCCGCTCGAGCCCCGAGCGCATCTGCTGGATGCTCGCCAACGCCGGGGTGAAGGTGCTCGCCTACTCCGCCGACTGCCGCGACCTCGTGCGCCGCCTGCGCGACCTCGGCGCCGGCGGCGTGTCACGTCTCGTCTCGATCGAGCAGGAGACCGCCCTTCCCGGCGACATCTCGCTCGAGGAGCTCGCCGGGGACTTCGCCGGGGCCGGCGAGTGCTCGCCAGCAGGCGCAGCGGGCGCAGCAGGCGCAGCGGGCGCCGCAGGGGAGACCGGCGCCGGCGACATCTGCCTGATCTCGTACACCTCGGGCACCACCGGACACCCGAAAGCGATCGTGCACACCGAGCAGGAGTGGGCCTGGACGACCGCGGTGATGGCCTACGTGCTCGGCCTCAGCCACGCCGACGTGGCGATGGTGGCGATGCCGCCAGCCTTCATCGGCTGGGCGCACGCGACCTGCGCCGCCTTCCGCGCAGGTGCCAAGCAGGTCGTCCAGCGCTTCGAGCCCGCTCACTTCCTGCAGTCGGCGCGCCAGGAGCACGGCACCCACGCCCTTCTCTCCCCGACCCTTGTCCGGCTGCTGCTCGCCGCCCTCCGCAGCGGGGCCGAGCTCCAGCCGGTCGAATCGCTCCGCACCTGCCTCGTCGGCGGCGAAGCGGTCACCACCGAGGTCATAGCAGCGGTGAACGAGCTCTTCCCGAATGCCCGCAGGGTGAGCTCGCTCGGCGCCACCGAAGGGATCCTGCTCCACTCGGGCTCGGCCAGCGACTACCTCGACGAGCACCCCTCGGCGATCGGCAAGCCGGTGCCGGGGATGACCATCGAGCTTCGCGACGAGGAGAGCGGAGAGGTGATCACCTCGCACGGTCGCCCGGGCGTGCTCTACGCCCGCGGGCCCGGAGTCGCTGCCGGGGTGTGGGGCGATCCCGAGGCGACAGCACGCGCCTTCCCGGGCGGCTGGTGGCGCAGCGGAGACGTCCTCGTGCGCGACGAGCGCGGCTGGTACGGCTACGTCGGGCGCGACGACCACATGTTCAAGAGCGGGAACATCAAGGTCTACGCCGAGGACGTCGAGCAGCGGCTGAAGGCCCACCCGGCGGTGCTCGACGCAGTCGTCGTCCCGGTGCCCGACGCCGTCTTCGGCACGGTCGGCTTCGCCCACGTCCGCCACGACGTCCCGCTCGAGCCCGAGTCGCTCGAGCGGTGGTGGAAGGAGCGCTCCTACGAGGGCTACGGGCGCCCCCGTCACTGGCGGCTGTGGGGCACCGATCCCTTCCCGATGGTGACCGACGCCAAGGTCGACCGCCGGCGCTTGCGCGCCCTTGCCGAGGAGACGACAGCAGATGGATGAGAACCTGAGGCCGCGTCAGCTCGCCGGCGGGTGGGGCTTCGCCGAGGGCCCCCGCTGGCGGGACGGGCGGCTCGTCCTCTCCGACACCCTCGGCGGGCGGGTGATCACCGTCGCCGAGGACGGAGAGGTACAGACCCTCTGCGAGGTGCCGCACCCGATGGGGATCGACTGGCTTCCGGACGGGACGCTGCTCGCCGTCTCGATGACCGACTTCTGCGTCTACGCCTTCGACGGCTCCCAGGTCAGCTTGTACTGCGACCTGCGCCGGTACTGCCCGGGGCCGACCAACGACATCGTCGCCGACCGGTTCGGGCGCGCCTATGTCGGCAACATGGGCACGGCGGGCTTTCTCGACAACGAGCCGCCGAAGCCGGCCGACCTCGTCCTCATCGGAGCCGATCGCCGTGTCACGCCCGTCGCCGGAGACCTCCTCTTCGCCAACGGGATGGTGCTCTGCGACGGCGGCCGGCGCCTGCTCGTCGCAGAGACCTTTGGGCACCGCATCACCTCTTTCGTCGTCGACCCCGACGACGGCTCGCTGCACGACCGCGCCGTCTTCGCCGACCTCGGCGAGCGCACCCCCGACGGCATCGCCCTCGACGCCGAGGGCTACCTCTGGGTGGCCTCGATGGAGACCTGCGAGTTCCTGCGGGTCGGCGAGGGCGGCGAGATCACCCACCGCATCGACCCCTCCGGGCGCAACGCCGTCGCCTGCGCCCTCGGCGGCCCCCGGCTGAGCACCCTCTACCTCGTCACCCTGCAGCCGGCGGAGGGAGTCACCGACCCGACCGAGGGGATCCGCCGCGGTGACTCGATCGCCCGCGTCGAGGTCTGCGAGGCTCCCGTCCCCGGGGCCGTCCGTGGCTGGTGAGCCGTTTCCGGCGCCGCCGTCTCCTTCGCCGCGACGGGCGCCGGCAGAAGCGGAGTGGAACGCCGCCATCGAGGACTACATCGAGCGGGTCAACCGCCGCATCGGCGAGACGACTCCGGTCCCGCGCCAGCCCGTCGGCATCTACGACATGGCGATCGCCCGGCGGCTCGTCACCGAGGACCTGATCCTCGCGTTCGCCAACGCCGTCGGCGACGCCAACCCGCTCTGGCGCTCCTCGGACTACGCCGCCGGCAGCTGCTGGGGGGGGATGATCGCCCCACCTCTGTTCGAGTCCTGCATCAGCGAGATGCCGGGCACCCCGGCGCCTCCCCAGATACCGGGCTGGAGCCTCTACAACGCCGGCAACCTGCGCCGCTACCTGCGGCCGATGCATCCCGGCGACGTCATCCGCGCCGAGGACACCTGGCTCGGGGCGAGCGAGAAGACCCGGCCCGGCCACCCCTACCGGCTCTTCCTGCAGCTTGCCGAGCGGACCTATCTGAACCAGCGCGACGAGGTCGTGTGCACGATGCTCGGGCGGACGCTGTGCACGGCGACTCCGCCGGCGCTGCTCGAGGGCGGGGACCGGGGCGGGGCGGTCGACCGTTTCGCCGGCAGGAAGCGGCGGCGCTACTCCGCCGACGAGCTGGCCGGGGTGCATGCCGGCTACGACGACGAGCTCTCCGGTCGCTCCCGGCGCGGCGGCGAGACACGCTACGTCGAGGATGTCGCCGAGGGCGAGCCGATCCCCGGCGTCGTCAAGGGCCCCTACGACGTGAGCGACGCCGTCGCCTTCTTCGGCGCCGCCCTCGGCTACTCGGCCGCCTTCGCTCTCAAGTGGCAGGGCATCCAGTCCGACCTCGGGCGCTGCCACGTCGATCCCGAGACCGGCGAGCACCACCACATCGCCGACTGGCACCTGCAGGACTCGATCGCCCGCACGGCCGGGCTGCCCTACGCCTTGGCGTTCGGCACCCATCTCGAGACGATGCTCTCGCACGCCGTGACGAACTGGATGGGCGACGCCGGCATCCTGCGCAGCTTCGACTCGAGGCTGCAGGCGCCGCTGTTCCACGGAGACTTGAGCCGCACGAGTGGCACCGTGCGACGCCGCTTCACCGAGGAGGGAGAGGACCTCGTCGAGCTGGCGCTCGAAGCGACCAATCAGGACGGAGTGGTCCACTCGAGCGCCACGGCCGTCGTCCGCCTGCCGTCACGTCGAGCCCGCGGCGACGCCGCGTAGTCTCGCCACCTGGTCCCGTCACCTGCTCTTGCCACCTGCTCCCGCGGCGTAGTCTCCGGCGCGATGGACATCGGCGACTTCGGCCTCGACTGGTTCTCCCTCGCGGGTCGCGCCGCCATCGTCACCGGCGGCAACAGCGGGCTCGGGCGGGGCTTCGCCCTCGCGCTGGCCAAGGCGGGGGCCTCGGTGCTCATCCCGACGGTGCTCGACGACGGCGGGGAGACCGAGGCGCTGGTGGCGGCGGCCGGCTCGCGCGCCGAGGTGGTGCGCATCGATCTCACGGCCGGCGGCGCCCCGGCCGAGGTCGTCCGGCGTTGCGTCAGCACATTCGGACGACTCGACATCCTGGTGAACTCCGCCGGGATCTCCACCCTGGCGCCGGTCGGGGAGTTCGGCCGCGAGCAGTGGGACCCGATGCTGGCGATCAACCTCACCGTGCCGTTCGAGCTGAGCCACGAGGCCGCAAAGCTGATGGTCGACCAGCGCTCGGGAAAGATCATCAGCATCGCCTCGCTGTTCTCGTTCCTCGGCGGCCGGCGCTCGCCCGCCTACGCCGCCAGCAAGCACGGTCTGGTGGGGTTCACCCGCGCCTACTGCGACGAGCTCGCCGAGCACAACGTGCAGGTGAATGCCATCGCTCCCGGCTACTTCGCCACGGCGCTGACCGAGGCGACCCGCTCCGACGCGCTGCTCGATGCCGAGGTGGTGAGCCACATCCCGGCCGGCCGCTGGGGGGAGGTGAGCGACCTGATGGGGGCGCTCGTCTTCCTTGCCGGCCGCGCCTCGGACTACGTCAACGGCCACGTCCTCGTCGTCGACGGCGGCTACCTCGTGCGCTGAGCGCGGCGCCGCTCCGGCGCCCCCGGCGGTTCAACGGGCGAGCGTGTCTGCTGCGGTCTCGCCGGGCGACCGTTCGGATCCGGCACGGGTCACCAGCGACCTCGTCACGGGCGCCACCAGCAAGCTCGTCGCGACCGCCCCCGAGACAAGCACGGTGAAGGCCCCGGAGCTGATCACCGACAGTCGCAGCCCGACGCTGGCGATGATGATCTGCATCGCCCCGCGGCCGTTCAGCACCGCGGCGAGCACCGCCAGCTCGCGCCGCCGCAGCGCCAACGCGGGGGCGGCGAGCAGGGTGCCGGCGAGCTTGCCCGCCGCCCCGACTCCGACGACCGCGAAGAAGGACCACAGCACCCCGCTCTGGCGGAACAGGCCGAGCTGGAGCTGCAACCCTGCGGTGGCGAAGTAGAGGGGTGCGAACACCGCTGTCGTCACCGTGTCGAGAACGCGGGCGGCGTCGTGGCGATGGTAGGGCGAGCGTCCGAAGACCACCCCGGCGAGGAAGGCGCCGAGTGCCCCCTCGAGGTGCACCGCCTGGGCGACGGCGGCGGTGGCGAGCATCGCCGCCACCATCACCGAGAGGACGGTGGCGCTCGGGGCTCCCTTGTCGGGGTCGCTCTTGCGCAAGAGCAGGTCGCCCACCCACTGACCGCCCCGCAGCGCCAGCAGCATGACGGCGAGGAGGCTGACGCCGACCTCCACCAGCCGGCCGCCACCGCTGCCGGCCGCCGCCACGCCGGCGGCGAGCAGGACGAAGCCGAGGAAGTCCTGGCTCGTCGCCGTGCCGACCGCCAGCTGGCCGAACCCGAGGCGGTAGACGCCGAGCTCGCGCAGCATCCAGGCGATCACCGGGAGCGAGGAGACCGAGAGAGCGGCGGCGACAAGGACGACGAGCGCGAAGCGGTTGCCCGCGGTGCCGAGGAAGCTCGCCGGAAAGGCCGTCGCCAGGGCGGCCCCGGCGGCCAGCGGCACGAGGAAGGTCGTGCCGGCGACGACGGCCAGCGAGCGGCCGAGGCCGCGCAGGGCGGCGACGTCGGTGTCCATGCCGAGCACGAAGCAGATGAGGAGCAGAGCGAGGTTGGTGATCCCCCCGAGGAGGTGGCCCTGGAGAGCAGTCTGGGGGATCAGCCATCTGTCGGCGGGGGCCCACACCCCGCCGAGCAGGTCACGGCTGAGCAGCAGCCCGGCGGCGAGGGCTCCGGCGATCGGCGGGGCGCCGGCGCGGGCCGCGAGCCGTGCGAGCGCCTGCGAGAGCACGAGCAGCAGGGCCAGCGTCGCCCACAGCGAGGCGAGCCCGCTTCCACCGATCGACAGCACGCCACCATCCTTGACGCCCGCGGCCACGGCCGTCGAGGCAGCAGGTGGCCTAACGTGTGCCGCGTCGCCAGGGCGGCCGTCCCGCTGCCCGCCGGCGGTCGCCGAGGCGGGAAAGGGAACCGACATGGAAG
>DAHUZG010000044.1 GCA_027306715.1 Acidimicrobiaceae bacterium | reverse complement strand
GCCGCGGCGCACCTCGAAGCTGACGCCGTCGAGGGCGTGGACGACCTCGCGCTCGCCGTCGACGCGGCGCCCCCCGTGCACGGCGAAGTGCTTGACGACCTGCTCGAGACGAACGAGCGTGTCCACTCCCGACCCGCCGGCCGGCCCGCCGGCCGGCTCGCCGCTCACGAGGGGTCCTCCAGGATGCCGCCCGAGCTCGACGCCAGGTCCGCATCTCCGGGATCGTCGAGCCAGCAGGCGGAGAGATGCTCCGATTCCGGCCCGGGGGCCGCCGAGACGGGGCGGAGGGGCGGGCGCTCGCGCTCGCAGATCGGCATCTGCTGCGAGCAACGGGGAGCGAACGGGCAGCCCGGCGCCAGGCCGAGCAGGCTCGGGGGCTGGCCGGGGATCGAGTACAGCCGTTGCCGCCCGCCGGCAGCGGCCAGCTCGTCATAGCTCGGCAGCGAGCGCAAGAGCCCGGCGGTGTAGGGATGGCGGCAGCCGTAGAACAGCTGCCGCCGCTCGGCTCGCTCCATCACCGAGCCGGCGTACATGACGACGACCTCGTCGGCCACCTCGGCGATCACGCCGAGGTCGTGGGTGATGAGGATGATCGACATCGAGAACAAGCGCTGCAGGTCGGCCAGGACGCGCAGGATCTGTGCCTGGACGGTGACGTCGAGGGCGGTGGTCGGCTCGTCGGCGATGAGAAGCGAGGGGTTGAGCGCCATCGCCATGGCGATCATCACCCGCTGGCGCATCCCGCCCGAGAACTGGTGCGGGAAGTCGTCGACCCGGCGAGCTGCCTCGGGGATGCCGACGAGGTCGAGCAGCTCGATGGCGCGCCGCCGAGCGCTGCGGCGGTCCGTCGAGCGGTCGTGGGCGCGCAGCAGCTCGGCGACCTGCCAACCGATCTTGTAGTACGGGTGCAGGCTCGAGAGCGGGTCCTGGAAGATCATCCCGATCCGGGCCCCGCGAAGGGCGCGCAGCGACCCCGGCGGCATCGCCAGCAGGTCCTCGCCCTCGAACAGGGCCTGCCCGCTGATCCGCGCCGAGGCGCTCCGAGTCAGGCCGAGGATGGTCTGCATCGAGACGCTCTTGCCGGAGCCGGACTCGCCGACGATGCCGAGCGTGCGGCCGCGCTCGAGCGAGAACGAGAGGTCTCGCACCGCTTGTACCGAGCCGTCGGGCGTGTCGAAGGACACCCGCAGCCCGCTCACCTCCAGCAGCGCCACTCCGGCCCCCGTCACGACCAGCTCGTGGCTGCTCAGGTGTTCTGGCGGTCGTTCGGCGAGAGCCAGACGTTGGTCGGGTCGATGGCCTGGATCTGGGGCACGAACACGGCGTTGTGCACCTGGGTGGCGGAGTAGGTGGCGAAGGCCGGGTCGTCGATCGGGTAGGCGGCAGCGTCGGCCATGAGCTGGTGGTCGACCTTGCTCCACAGCGCGGCGGCGGCAGCGGTCGTCGGGGCGACGATCGCCTGGTTGATCCAGGCGTTGACCTTGGGGTCGTTCTCGAACCCGAAGTCCGATCCCGCAGGCGGGAAGGCGTCACCGTCGTAGGTCGGCTGCAGGTAGCTGTCCGAGTCGTTCACCCCGTACCAGTCCGGGAACCACTGCGCCAGGCCGAGGTCCCAGGTGCCGTTGTGCGCCAGAGCCGGCACCTCGTAGTACTTGGCGTAGATGTCGGCCTGCGGCACTCCCACCCCGCTCAGGCTCACGCCGACGTTGGAGAGCTCGAACTGGATCGTCTGGAAGAACTTCACCTGGGTCGGGTTGTCGGCCTGGTAGAGCAGCTTCAGCTTGAGGTGCATCGGCGCCAGGACCGACTTCGCCCTGCTCGGGTCGAAGGGGTAGTCGTTGAAGCTCGAGTAGCCGATCGCTGTCGGCGCCAGCAGCTGGGTGAGCGCCGGGTTGGCCTGCGGGCCGCCGGCGTCCTTGATCAGCTCCGAGCGGTCGATCGCCTCCGAGAGCGCCTGGCGGACCTTGAGCTGCGACATCGCCTTGTTGTCGTTCGGCGAGACCTGGTTGAACAGCAGGTACGGGTCGAGACCGTAGGTCGAGCCCATCACGAGCTGTTGATTGTGGCTCGCCAGCAGCGCCGGCAGCTGCGCCGGCGGGACTGGCGTGTCGCCCCAGGCGAGGTCGGCGGTCGGCGAGTTGGTCTGCAGCTGCTGCTGGACCGAGGTGGCGCTCACCGTCTCGTCGACCTTGATCTCGGCGACGTAGGCCTTCGAGATCGGGTCGGTCGAGGCCTTCCAGGCCGGGTTGCGGACAAAGACGATGCTGCGCGCCGGGTTGTATGACTGGATCTCGTACGGGCCGTCCGAGATCGTGTGCTGCGCGAGGGCAGCGCTAGCCGGCAGGTAGTCGAGGTCCTCGACCGGGGCGGGGTTGAAGGCGTCGAGGGCCAGCAGGTCGTCGAAGTACGACGTCTTGTGCACGAGCTTGTAGGAGATCGTGTCACCGCTCGTGGTGACACCGGAGATCGAGTGCGTCGAGAGGAACGACTTGATGCTCGCCAGGCTCGGCTTGACCTTCAAGAAGGCGCTGCAGAAGCTCGTCATCCCCGAGATGATCCCCTCGAAGTCGGTCACGCCGCCGAAGGGCTGTTGGGGATTGCAGGTGCGCTCCAGGCCGAGCCTGGCATCGGCGCCGGTCACCTGGCGCGGCGGGGTGGTGTTCCAGTCGGCGCCCTGGCGGATCGTCAAGGTGTAGACGAGGCCGTTGTCACTGACCTTCGGCATCGCGCTCGCCAGGTCGGGGACCACCTCCGTCGTCTTGCCGGGGATCGCCGGGTAGTTGAGCAGGTTCCGGGAGATCATGTGGAGGGCCTCGTAGCCGACCGTGTAGTACGAGATGTTCGGGTCCATGTAGTCGACGTCGCCGCTGCCGAGCATGTAGAGGACGCCGCCGTAGCGCGAGCTCGACGCCTTCGGCCCGGCGGCGTGGCGCGTCGCCGCCGAGCTGGCGGCGGGGGCCAGGCCGAGACCGGCTAGCGACACCGCTGCGGCGATCGACACCGTCAGCGCCTTCCCGTGCTGTCGCCTGAGAATGCTCCTCATCACCTCATGCCCTCCCCTCGTCGGCGATGCCGGCGCCGATCGCCGGCATCGTAGCCTCCAGCCGCCGCCGTGCCCGGGACGACCTCACAAGCGTCTTCCGGCACAGGCCGAGCAGCAGCTTCCTGAGCCCTGCCAGCGGGCGCGGGTGCGGGCTCGCTACCGTGTGCGGGTGCTTCCCGCGGCCCGTCGCGACCTCGCCCTGCGCCGGCTCGCCTGTGCCGGGAGCGGGGCATGAGCCCACGGCGCCGCTCCGGTGACGGCCGGGACGGCGACAGGTGGCCCGAGCACCGGCCGCGCCGGCCCGGTCCGAGCGCGCCGAGGGCGAAGGGCCGCCGCGCCTTCGGGGAGTCGTGGTGGGGGAGAGCCTGGATCGAGGCGCTCGAGGGCCGCGCCCGGCTCGACCCGAACCGGCTCCCGCGGGGGCGGACCTACGCCAGGGGCGGCGCGGTCGGCCCGCTCCGCCTGGCGGCGGGAGAGGTGGCGGCCGAGGTCCAGGGGTCGCGCGCCGCACCCTATAGCGTCCATGTACGCGTCCGGCGGTTCGAGGCGCCCGAGTGGGAGCGCGTGCTCGACGCGCTGGCGGCAGAGATCGGGCACGCCGCGGCGCTGCTCGACGGCGAGCTGCCGCCCGAGGTGGCTGCCGACGTCGCCTCGGTCGGCCTCGACCTCTTGCCCGGGCCGGGCGAGCTGCAGCCGCGCTGCAGCTGTCCTGACTTCGCCGATCCGTGCAAGCACTCGGCCGCGGTCTGCTACCTCGTCGCCGATGCGCTCGACGAGGACGCCTTCGGCGTGTTGCTGCTGCGCGGTCTCGGGCGCGAGGAGGTGCTGGCCGCCCTCAGGGCTCGCCGGAGGGGCGCGGCGGCGGGCCCGGCCGCCGC
>DAHUZG010000042.1 GCA_027306715.1 Acidimicrobiaceae bacterium | reverse complement strand
GCCGCGGCGGCGCTCGAGTCGGTGGACGTCGGGCCGCCCGCCGTCGTCGACCGGGCCCAGCTCGCAGAGGCGCTCGAGCGATCCAGCCGGGCGCTCCCCCCGGGCAGCTGGATCCGGGGCGTCGGCTACCACGAGAGCGTGGCCGGAGCGGTCGGGCGCCGGGAGCTCGACCTGCTCGTCGCCGACCGCCCGCTGCGGATCCAGCACCGCAGCGGCGCGCAGTGGATCTTGAACTCGGCGGCGCTCGAGCGCGTCGGGGCGCACGGCGCACTCGAAGAGGGGCTCGAGCGCGACCCCGACGGCACCCCGACGGGGAGGCTCTTTCGGATGGACCGCTGGCTGGGCGAGCGGATCGGGCGCTCCCCGCTCCCCCTCGCGGCCGTCGGACGGGCCGCCGCGCAGGCCGGGGTGACCGGGTTCACCGACGCCACGCCGTGCACCGGGGAAGCGGAGCTCTCGCTGCTCGCGGCGCCCGGGGCTGGCCTGGCGCAGCGGGTCACCGTCATGACGGCGCCCGACGCCACCCTCGAGTGCCCGGCGCCCCTGTCGCTCGGCGCGGTGAAGTTCCTCCTCGACGACGTGGCGTTGCCCGCGCTGGACGACCTCGCGCAGCGGATCGCCGCCGCGCACGGCCAGGGCCGCCCCGTCGCCCTGCACTGCGTGACCCGCGTCCAGTGCGTCCTCGCGGTCTCGGCGCTCGGGTCGGCCGGCGCCCTCCGGGGCGACAGGAGCGAGCACGGCAGCGTGATCCCGGCCGAGCTCATCGGGATCTTGCGGTCGCTCGGGACGACCGTCGTCACCAACCCCGGTTTCCTCGAGGCCCGGGGCGACCGCTACCTGCTCGAGGTGGAGGAGGCCGACCGTCCGGACCTCTACCGCTGCGCCTCGCTCAGCGAGGCCGGGGTGGCGATCGCGGCCGGCACCGACGCGCCGTTCGGACCGGCCGACCCCTGGGCGTCCATTCGGGCGGCGATCTCCCGCACGACGGCGTCGGGGGCGCCCCTCGGTCCGGCCGAGGCGCTCGCACCGGCGGCCGCGCTCGCGCTCTTCCTCGGCTCGGCGAGCGAACCCGGCGCGCCCCGCCGGATCGAGCCGGGCGCGCCGGGCGACCTGTGCATCCTCGGCGTCCCCCTCGAAGCGGCGCTGCGCTCGCCCTCGGCCGAGCACGTGGCGGTCACCGTCGTCGCAGGCGAGGTGATCGCCGACAACCGCTGAGGGACCGGGGCCCGCCACGCGGCAGACTCGTTCGAGACCACGAGCGGAGGGAACGGCGATGAGCGAGCAGAAGATGGAGTACCGCAGGCTGGGCCGGACCGGGCTGCGGGTCAGCCCGCTGTGCCTCGGCACCATGAACTTCGGGATGCAGGCCGAGGAGCCCGAGGCCCACGCGATCATGGACCGGGCCCTCGAGCTCGGGATCAACTTCTTCGACACCGCCGACATGTACGGCGGCGGGGGCGGGACCGAGGAGATCATCGGTCGTTGGTTCGCCAAGGGCGGGGGGCGCCGGGAGCGGGTCGTCCTCGCCACGAAGGTCTACGGCGGTCGCGACCCGTGGCCCAACACCAACCGGCTCTCGGCGCTCCACATCCGCCAGGCCTGCGAGGACAGCCTGCGCCGCCTCCAGAGCGACCACATCGACCTCTACCAGATGCACCACGTCGACCGCCAGACGCCTTGGGAAGAGGTCTGGCAGGCGATGGAGTACCTGCAGCGCCAGGGCAAGATCATCTACTGCGGTAGCAGCAACTTCGCT
>DAHUZG010000036.1 GCA_027306715.1 Acidimicrobiaceae bacterium | reverse complement strand
CGACTTCTCGAAGGCGTCGCCCATCACCCGCGCCCGGTCGACGAGCTCCTCGTCGTCGATCACCTGCAAGGTGGCGAGCGCCGCCACCATCGCCAGCGAGTTGTTCTTGAACGTCGTCGAGTGGACGACGGCGCGGTCCATCGAGGAGTAGACGCGGTCGGCCACCTCCTGTGAGCAGACCATCGCTCCGACGGGGACGAACCCGCCCGAGAGCGCCTTGGAGACGGTCATCACGTCCGGCACGACGCCCCAGTGCTCGTGCGCCCACATCCTGCCCGTGCGCCCGAGGCCGGTCTGCACCTCGTCGATCACGAGCAGCGCACCGTGCCGGCGGCAGAGCTGCTGGACCGCGTCCCAGTAGGCGGCGGGAGCGACGTTGAGGCCCTTGCCCTGGATCGGCTCGACGAGGAAGGCGGCGACGTCGCCGGAGGCGAGCTCGCGCTCGAGGGCGTCGGCGTCACCGAAGCCGACCTTGGAGAAGCCCGGCAGCAGCGGCCCGAAGCCCTTCGTGAACTCCTTGCCGCCGTTGGCCGACAGCGCCCCGTAGGTGAGGCCGTGAAAGCCGTGGTCGGCGAACAGGACCCGGCTGCGGCCGGTGGCGCAGCGGGCGAACTTGAGCGCCGCCTCGACGGCCTCGGTGCCCGAGCTCGTGAAGAACACCCGCCCCATCGCCGGGTGGCAGCGGGCGAGCAGCTCCTCGGCGGCGATCCCCGCCAGGAGCGGCGCGTCGAGCTGGACGAGCCCCGGCAGGTCGGCGTCGAGGGCCTGGTGCAGGGCATCGCGCACGACGGGGTGGGAGCGCCCGAGGGAGAACACGCCGAAGCCGGCGAGCAGGTCGAGGTAGCGCTCGCCGTTCTCGTCGTAGAGGTACGGGCCCTCGCCGCGCACCCAGCGCTTGTCGAAGCCGGTCGCCCGCAGCACCCGCACCATCTGCGGGTTGACGTGGCTGGCGTACAGCTGGAAGTTGTCGTCCCGGCGCCGCTCGAGAAGCGCCTGCAGGTCAAAGGTCATCGTCCTCCCGTCAAGCGAGATGGTAGTGGGGCGACGGGCTCAGACCTTGATGCCCGCGGCCGCTGCCACGGCGAACGGGCTCACCGCTCGCTCGGGCAGCACGGCGAGGAAGTCCCCCGCCACCATCCGCCGGTAGGGGTCGTGCCGGCTTCGAAGGTAGGCCTCGAGGTCGGCGGCGGTGATCCCGGACGGGCACGGCGTCCCGCCGATGCAGCCGGGGTCGAGCAACGGCGTCCCGGTCTCGGCCGTCAGCGCCGGCAGCCCGGCGGCGCTCGGGAACAGCCACGCCGTGCTCGGCGAGGCGATCGCCTGCTCGAGGTAGGGACGGTAGCGGGCAAAGGAGGTGATGTCGGTGACGACGAGCTTGCCACCGGACTGGAACGCGAGGTCGTAGGCGACCCAGTAGCCGGCGTAGGCGTCGGTCACGCCGGCCTGCTCGAGGGCCGTCACCGTCGGCTGCAGGTACGAGCTCGGGTCCGGCTGCCAGCTCGTCCAGCTCGTCCGGCCCGTCACCGGCGCCGGCCGGTAGGGGTCGAGGCGCCCGAGCGCTCCGAGGGTGAAGCCGAGCCCCACGAGCACGGCGAGGACCGGACCGACGACCTGGCGCAGCTCGAGGCGCAGCGCGACGGCGGCCCGCTGCAGCCTCAGCAGCCGCCCCCCCTCGACCGCCGCCGCCACGGCGATCAGGGCCACCGGCGGCGCCAGGAACAGGGCGTAGCGCCCGTCCTGCCAGTACCAGGTGAACGGCGAGTAGGCGTAGATCAAAGGACCGAGCACGGCGAAAACGACGAGCACCACCGCCCTTCGGCGCAGCACGCAGGCGACGAGGAAGACGACCCCGGCGATGACCGCCAGGACGTAGAGCCCCTTGGCGAGCGGGGCGTAGAACAGCCAGCTGCCCGAGGCGCGAAGGCGCAGCCCGAGCAGCATCGGCAGCACCTTTGAGGCGAGGATCCGCAGGTGGTTGACGAAGCCTCCGGTGCCGGGCCCCTGCGGGCTGTGCCGGAGGGAGGGGAAGCCGTGGCCGACGTTGTCCCACAGCCAGGGCAGGTCGCTCACCACGGCCACCGCCACCCCGGCGACGAGGTCGAGAGGATGCGGCCGCAGCCCGCGCCGCAGCACGCTCCAGGCGAGCAGCGCCGCCGAGGGCAGGGCGTAGTAGGCGATCTCCGGCGTCGCCCACCAGCCGAGGCCGAGGCAGGCGCCGAGCAGCACCCAGTCGCGCAGCATCGCCAGCCGCCCCGGCGGGCTCGGCGGGTCCTCGCACAGCCGCAGGGCCGTCACCAGCATCGCCAGGCCGAGCACGAGCGCCGCCCAGCGGAAGCCGTACTCGATCGTCGACTGCCAGACGTAGACCTCGGGGAAGACGAAGAACAGCACGCCTGCCCCGACGCCGACGGCGGGCGAGAAGAGGCGTCGCCCGATCCGCCAGACGAGCAGCGCCGCCACGGCGTCGAGCAGCATCGCCGTCAGCGAGAGCGTGATGCTCGACTGCCCGAGCAGCCCGAACAGCACGGCTGTCAGGTACGGCTCGACGCCGCCGTAGCTCTGGCCCCAGTAGAAGGCGAAGAAGTGGCCGTTCAAGATCTCGTGCGCCATCAGCCCGACGACGGCCTCGTCGGAGTTCATCGGCGCCCGCCCGAGCGCCCAGATGCGAAGCGCGAGGCCGACGGCGACGGCGATCGCGGCCAGCACGCCGGCGACGGCGCGCACCACCCGGGCCGCCCGACGGCCGTCGCGCTCGGCGCCGGCCGGACGCGACGCAGCGAGCACGCCGAGATCGGTGGCCATCGGTGTCTGTCCTCCGGACCCGGCCAGCCTGGCGGGCTCCCGCCGGCGGGGGTCACCGCAAGTTAGTCCCCGGACGCCGGCCTCGCAGGCCGCAACCGGGCAGCTCGGAGGGGATCCACCTCGCTGTCACACCCCCTCGGTAACCTCCCCGCGGTGCCCGGATCCGATCGCTTCTGCTTCGTCCACTGCGCCGACCTGCACCTCGACACGCCGTTCCGCGGCCTGCAGGCGATCGCGCCGGAGGTCGCCGAGGTGCTGCGGGACGCCTCGATCACCGCCTTCGACGCCGTCGTCGAGCTCGCCCTGGCGCGCCGCGCCGCCTTCGACGTCGTCGCGGGCGACGTCTACGACGGCCCGGAGCGGGGGCTGCGCGCCCAGCTGACCTTCCGCCCCGGCCTCGCCCGTCTCAGCGCCGGCGGCGTGGCGAGCTTCGTCGTCCACGGCAACCACGACCCGCTCGAGAGCGGCTGGTCGGCGATCGGCGCGTGGCCCGAGCAGGTGAAGGTGTTCGGCACAGGTGCTCTTGAGGTCGTCACCGTCGAGCGGGGGGGCGAGGTGATCGCCACCGTCCAGGGCGTCTCCTACGCCACCCGCTCGACGAGCGAGAACCTGGCCCTTCGCCTGCGCCGCCCCGGGGGCTCGCCGGGATCGGCCGCCGGGCCGACGGCGGCCGGGCCTCGACCGTTGCACGTCGGGGTCCTTCACTGCAACGTCGCCGGCTCTGGCGGCGAGCATGCCGACTACAGCCCGTGCACCCTCGACGACCTCCGGGCGACGGGGCTCGACTACCTCGCGCTCGGCCACGTGCACACCCGCGCCGTGCTCGCCGAGGGGAGCGGGCCGGGCGACCCCTGGGTCGTCTACCCCGGCAACACCCAGGCCCACAGCTGGAGGCCGGGCGAGCAGGGAGCCAAGGGCGCCTACGTCGTCGAGGTCGCCGGCGGCGAGGTCGAGCGGCTCGAGTTCGTCGCCTGCGTCGCCGTCCGCGTCGTCGAGCTGCGCTGCTCGATCGAGGGCTGCGAGGACGTCGGCGAGCTCGCCGACCGACTGCTCGCCCTCGTCGAGCAGCACGCCGAGGAGGCGGCAGGGCGGCACCTCGTGCTGCGCGCCGAGCGCGGCGGAGCGGCGCCGCTGCACCACGAGCTGGCACGCCCGGGAGTGCTCGCCGACCTGCTCGCCCATCTCCGCGCCGAGGGCGGCGGGCGGCCGTTGCGCTGGTGGGACTCGCTGCGCGACGCCAGCACCGTGCCGCTCGACCTCGACGAGCTGCGCCGGCGCGGCGACTTCGCCGGCGAGCTGCTCGTGCTCGCCGACCGGCTCTGCGCCGACACCACGGCCGGCGCCGCCCTCGCCGGGAGCGTCGTCAGCGCCCTGCCGAGGACGCTCGCCCAGCGGGCAGCCGCGCTCGCCGGGGAGCCGGGGGCACTGGCCGAGCTGCTCGGGCGGGCCGCGATGAGAGCGCTCGACGAGCTGGCGCTCGGCGCCGTGCCCGGGCGCTGAGCGGGCGACGGCGGGACGAGGAGGGAGATCGCGTTGCGGATCACCGGCTGGCACGTCGACGGCTACGGGGTGCTCGCCGACCTGCGCGTGAGCGACCTGCCCGAAGGCCTGACCGTTGTCGTCGGGGCCAACGAGGCCGGCAAGTCGACCCTTCTCGACTTCGTCCGCGGCGTGCTGTTCGGCTTCCCCGACCGGCGCAGCCGGCTCCCCTACCGCGAGCCGCTGCGAGGCGGTCGCCACGGCGGGCGCCTCGAGCTGCTCGACGACTCCGGCCGGGCGTGGTCGCTCAGCCGCCACGTCGGGGCACGCGACGTGCTGCTCGACGGGCCGCACGGCGCCGCCGGAGGGGAGGAGGCGCTGCGACACCTGCTCGGCGGCGCCGACGCCGGCCTGTTCCGCTCGGTCTTCGCCTTCGGGCTCGACGAGCTCTCCTCCCTCGCCACCCTCGACAGCGACGAGGTGCGCGACGCCGTCTTCTCCGCCGGCGTGCTCGGCGCCGGCCGCTCGGCACAGCGGGCCGCCAAGTCGCTCCGCCAGCGGCGCGAGGTGCTCGCCCGCCAGCGGCGTGCCGACGCCGTCTGCAACCGGCTGCAGGCCGAGCTCGCCGGGCTCGACGAGGCGCTTCGCGAGGCGCGGCGGGCGTCGCTCGCCCATCCCGCGAGCCGCGCCGAGCAGGAGCGCCTTGCCGGCGCAGTCTCGGCGGCCCGCCGCGACGCCGAGCTGTTGCGGGACCGCCTCCTCGAGCTCGACCGCCTCGCCGCGGCGTGGCCGGTGCGCTGCCGGCTCGTCGCCGCCGGCGAGGAGCTCGCCGCGATCGGGCCACTCGGCGAGCGCGGCGAGACGCTCCTCTCCCACCGCCAGCTCGTGCTCGAGCTCGCCGCCGAGCGTGCCGGGCACATCGAGCGCCTGCGCCGCCGAGGCGAGCTCTCGAGCCAGCTCGCCGGCATCGAGCGCGAGCGCGGCGAGCTCCTCGCCGAGCTCGCTCCGGGGTTCTCGACGAGCGGCCCGCCGCCCGGCGAGCCCGATGCTGGCCTCGTCGCCGAGGTCGAGGAGCTCGCCGGTCGCCGGCGGGAGGCGCAGGCGTCGCTCGTCGCCGCCCGGCGCGAGCTCGGGCGCGCCGAGGACGAGCACCGCGCCGCTCTTGCCGAGCGTGATGCCGGCTCGGACGCGCCCGGCACGCCGGCGCCGCCGCGGCCGCTGGCGGTGCTCGACGAGCTCGAGGTCACGGTCGACCACCTGCGCGCCGAGCTCGCCGAGCGCGACCGCCTCCGCTCCGAGAGGACGACCGCCGGGCAGGCGCTGGAGCTCGCACGCCTCGCTGCCGGCAACGGCACCCGGGCCCGGCCCGTCTCCGCCGCCCTCGCCGGGCTCGCTGCGGTCTTCGTGCTCGTCGCCGGCGTCGCCGCCTGGCGTCACGAGGACCCGGTGGCCGCCGTCGCCCTCCTCGCCGCCGTCGCTCTGACAGCAGGGGCGCTCGCCCTCCGCGCCGGCCCGCGCTCACCGGCGCGCCGCCCCGCCGCCAGCGCCAGCTCCGCCAGCCCCGCCAGCCCCGCCAGCCCCGCCAGCCCCGCCAGCTCCGCCAGCCCCGCCAGCTCCGCCAGCCCCGCCAGCTCCGCCAGCCCGGGGGACGGCGGCGGTGGGCTCGAGCGGCTCGAGGAGGCCGTCCGGCGCCTCGCCAGGCGCCTCGAGCTGGCGTCGGAGCCGACGCTCGCCGTCGTCGCCGCCTGCGCCGCCCGGCTCGCCAACGAGCGCTCGCGGCGGGTCCGCTGCGACGTCCTCGCCGCCGCTGCCGAGCGGGCGGCACGAGCCCGGGACAGCGCCTGTGTCCGTGTCGGCGCCTGCGAGGAGGAGCTTCTCGGCATCGACCGGTGGGTCGTCGAGCTCTGCGAGCGCGTCGGGGTCGTCGCCACGCTCGGCGCCGAGGGCCTGGCGCGAGTCCTTGGCGGGCTCGCCGGGCTCGCCAAGCTCGACGCCGCCGCCCGGCGGGTCGGTGCCCCCCTGGCGCGGCTCGTCTCAGAGACCACCGAGTTCGAGCGGCGCCTCGCGGCGCTCGACGCGGCCGTCCCGGCGGGCAGTGTCGAGCTCTCCGAGGACCCGGTGGTGGCGATCGCCTCGCTCGAGGCCGAGCTGCAGGAGCTCGCCGGCCGCGCCGGCGCAGCAGCCCAGCTCGCCCGTGCCTGCGAGGAGTGCGAGGAGCAGCTCGCCTCCCAGCTCGGAGGCGGGGAGTCCGGCCGGCGGCTGCGCGCCGCTCTCGAGGGTGGGGACGTGATCGTCTGGACCCAGCAGCGCGCCGGGATCGCCGCCGAGCTCGAGGAGGCGACGGCGCGCCACGAGCGTGCCGTCGCCGCCCACCGCGACGCCGAGCGCGCCAACGCCGATCTCGAGGCCGCCGGCACGGTTGCCGGGCTCGAGCTCGCCCGTGACACGACCAGCACCGCCCTCGACGCTGCACTCGAGGACTGGCTCGTGCTCGGTCTCGCCGAGGGCCTCCTCGACAAGACCCTCGCCCGCTACGAGCGCGAGCGCCAGCCGCTCGTCGTCGCCCGCGCCGGGGCGCTCTTCGCCGGCGTGACCGGCGGGCGCTATCCGGTGCTCCTCGCCCGCGAGGACGAGTCCGGCCGCAGCCACGCCATCGACGCCGTCACGCCCACCGGCGAGCGGGTCGACTGCGGCTCGCTCAGCCGGGGCACGGCCGAGCAGCTCTACCTCTGCCTGCGGCTCGCCTACGCCTCGACCTTCGCCGAGCAGGCGACGGCGCTCCCGCTCGTCCTCGACGACGTGCTCGTCAACTTCGACCCGGCGCGGGCGCGGTCGATGGCCGGGGCGATCGTCGAGACCGCGGCGAGCCATCAGGTGCTCGCCTTCACCTGCCATCCGCACGTCGCCGAGCTGCTCTGCTCAGCCGCAGGCGGCGCCCGGGTGGTCGAGCTCGACGCCGGCCCGGCTCCGGCGAAGGACCTCACCGGCGCCGAGCCCGCCGTGCACTACCCGCCGGCCCGCCCGGCGACGAGGGGGTCGCCCGAGGAGGCGCCCGAGGAAACAGTCGAGCCGCTCACCGCCTGACGCCCGCCCGACGGGAAAAGGCGGGGAGAGGTTGCCGGAGGGGTCGGCGCGCCAGGCCGGGGGCTAGGCCTCGGCGGCGAGGCGAGCCGGCGCCGTCGCCTCGTCCCAGCCGGTCACCACGACGACGAACAGCAGCAGAGTGACGATGTGCACCACCGTGCAGTCGAGGCAGATCTTCCCGATGACGAACAGCTCGGTGTAGACGAGGTAGCAGACCATGCCGATGCCGGTGATCGCGCCGAGCAGGCGCGCCGGGGCGACGTAGCGGTTCGCCGAGCGCCACCCCCAGGGCGAGCAGAGCGCCAGCATCGGCACGAAGAAGGCGAGCCCGAGCAGCGGGACCGGGATCCCGAAGATCACCGACTGGGCGCTGTGAAGCACCGTCTGGCAGCTGATGATCGAGACGCCGCCCACGCAGGCGGCGACGTAGTTGGCGTAGTGGACGATCGTCAGGTAGATCGACATCCCGAGCCCGGCCACGCACAGAAGCGTCGAGAGTGCCGCCCGGCGGCTCATCCCGAGCGGCAGCCGGCTCGCCGGATCGTCCTCGGACCAGCTCGCTTCGGCCCCCGCCGTCTCGACCGGGCTCGAGGCCACGACGGAGCGGGGGCCACGCTCGTGACCTCCCGCCCCCTGCCGTCTGCGGGCCGGCGCCCGCTCGGCTGTCGTCACGGCCGAGACGGCCGCCGGAGCAGGGATGAAGCGCCGCAGCCACGGCTTGTGCTCGGGCAGCGCCGGAGCCGGGGCGACCCGGGCCGGGCGGCCGCGCTGAGCCGTCGGCGGCTTCGGCATCAGTTGACCTGGTTGAGCGCCGCCGGCGCGTTCTTCGGCAGCGAGGTCGGCACCTTCGTCGGCTTGGCGGTGGCGATCACCTTCATGGCCGCCTTGATCCCCGGCATCGAGCAGACGCTCGCCGGCTTGCCGCCGTCGAGCTGGCAGACGGCTGCGTCGACGAAGTTGGCCTCGACGAGGATGCCGCTGGCGTTGATGGTCTGGCCCGTGGACGAGGTCGGGTTCCGGATGCCGCTCACGATGTCGCTCCGGGTGAGGCCGACGCCCTGCCCGCTCGAGCCCTCGAGGTCGGCGAGGGTGGTGTCGAGCGAGGCAGGGAACGACGTCAGCACGTACTTGCCGTTGAGGTCGAGCCAGGGCCACGCCTCGTCGGCCACCGAGCCCTGAGCGCTCAGCACCTGGTACTCCTCGGCGTGCCAGAGCTTGACCAGGTTGGCCGGCGGCGTCTCGAGAAGCTTCCGGTTCCGGTCCTCCTCCTCGTAGGGGGTGAAGGTGACGTACTTGCTCGTGTAGCTCGAGCCGAGGAACGAGAAGGTCGGGATGTCGCCGTCGGTTGTCCCCGAGACGGTCACCCCGAGATGGTGGAAGGTGCCGAACCGGCTCAGGGCGAGGATGAGCGGGTAGCGCTCGACGGCGCAGTAGGGGCAGAACTCAGCACCGATGAAGGCGATCCGCGGCTTGCTCGAGGAGCTGATCGCCACCGGGTCTGACACGGCGATGTACGGCGACGTCGTCTGCCCGGCCGTTCCCTGGGCGCTCTGCAGCGAGAGCGGCGTGCTCGTCAGCTGGTTGACGATGCTCGCCGGAGCCGGGTCCGGCGTGCGGCCGGCGCCGTTCGAGGTGCTCGGGGCGCTCGACGAGCCGGCCTTCACGGCGACGAAGGTGGCGATGACCGCCACCACGAGCAGCACGCCGAGCCAGCCGTAGAGCTTGGTGGACGAGGTCCGGCGGCGCTTGCTCCGCCGCTGGGCGCCGGCGGACTGCGGCCGGCGGGCGGGCTGCTGGCCGACCCGTCGGGGGGCGTTCGGCTGCTGGCCGAGCCGGCGCGGCGCCGAGGGCGCACCGCCGCGAGTCGAGGTGGCTCTGCTGTCGATCGGGGCCCCGCCGGCGCCGGCGCCCTTGCCGGCGCTCGCTCCCTTGCCAACGCTCGCAGCGGTGCCGTCGGATGGCTGCCCGCCGTTGCCGGTGCCGGAGGCGGCCGCCTGGCGCGTGCCGCTGCGTACTGCGCCGCCCTCAGGCGGGCGCCCGCCGGACGGCGGCGCGCCTCCAGGTCGGTTCGAGCCGCCGCG
>DAHUZG010000094.1 GCA_027306715.1 Acidimicrobiaceae bacterium | reverse complement strand
GATCCGGCTGCACGGCGGTGCGGCGATGTGGCGGCGTGCGAGCGGAACAGCAGGGGCCTACGCTGGCCGTATGAGCGTTCCTGTCGAGCTGTCCTCGCTCTACCAGCGGATCGACGAGCTCGGCCCGGTCGCCTACCTCGTCACCGTCGCCGGCTCCAGCCTGCCGCACGTGGTCTCGGTGCGGGTGCGGCCCGAGGATGGCGGGCTTGTCACCGGGGCCGGCCGGAGGACGCTGGAGAACGTCGCCGCCCACCCGGCCGTCAGCCTGCTCTGGGCGGCGCCGCCAGGAAGCGGGTACGCGCTGATCGTCGACGGCACCGCCGAGCTCCGAGCTCCGGGCGAGGCGGACGAAGACGGCCAGCTGACGCTGCTCGTGACGCCGACGGCTGCGGTGTTGCACCGCACGCCGGCGGGCGACCCGCCCTCGCCGTCGTGCGTGAAGGTTCTCGAGGTCGTCACCGGCGTCGGCGCGAAGCCCGCTTCGTAGCCTCTGGCCAGAGCGTCGGCTCAGGTGCCGAACAACCGGTCCCCGAAGTCGCCGAGCCCGGGAACGATGTACGCGAGCTCGTTCAGCCCGTCGTCGACGGCGGCGGTGACGACGTCGACCTCTGGATGGCGGTCGGCGAGGTAGCGGACACCTTCCGGCGCGGCGACGACGGAGAGGAGGGTGACGTGGCCGGCACCGGCCTCTTCGAGCGCCCCGCAGGCAGCGCTGGCGGACCCCCCGGTGGCGAGCATCGGGTCGAGGAGAAGCACGAAGCGACCTTCGACGGGCGGCAGCTTCGAGTAGTACAGCGACGGCTCGAAGGTGGCGTGGTCACGCTCGAGGCCGATATAGCCGACGGTCACCTCGGGGAAGAGCTCGGTCACCGCCTCGAGCATGCCGAGGCCAGCCCTGAGGATCGGGACGGCGACGAGGCTGGCGAGACGCGCCCCGCCCGTCTCGGCCAGCGGAGTCTGCACCCGCACTTCGGTCGTCGACAGCTTGCGCGTCGCCTCGAGGCAGAGAACCAGGGACAGCCGCTTGGCGAGAAGACGGAACAGCGGGGGAGAAGTCGCCTCGTCGCGTAGCGCCGTCAGCATCGACTCGGCGAGCGGGTGCTCGGCGATCGTCAGTGGCACAGCGGCCTCGTCATCGACCCTCTCTCGTCGTGCCCGCCGCCCAGTCCGTCCGACTCGGGCGCAGGGCACTCACCGCCGGAACCGTAGCCAAGTCCGCCCGCCGGCGACAGAAGGAGCGCCCGCCGTCCGCCGCCCGCCGGGGTCAGACGCCGACGGGATGCCAGACCGTCTTGATCTCGAGGAAGGCGAAAAGCCGCTTGGTGCCGGGCGCCTCGTGCCAGTCCGGCTCGCCGTCACGGTGGGCGGCGAGGACCCGCTTGACGTTCGTCGCCGCGGCACGCCCGAGCTCGGTCGCCAGCTCCGCCGGCCCCGGCACGCCGTCGCCAGTGGCGCCGGCGCCGATCCCCGCAGCAGCGGCGCCGGTCAGATCGAGACCGTCGACGTCGCGGTGGGAGGCGAGCACGGGAGCCAGCTCACCGAGGCGCCCGGAGAGCACGTTGACGACGCCGGCGGGGAGGTCGGCGTGAGCCGTCACCTCGCCGAAGCTGATCGCCGGCAGCGGCCGCGCCTGGCTCGCCACGACGACAGCGGTGTTCCCCGTCACGATCACCGGAGCGACGGCGCTGACGAGCCCGAGAAGCGACGAGCCCTGCGGGGCGAGCACGGCGACGACGCCGGCCGGCTCCGGCACGCTGAAATTGAAGTAGGGCCCGGCGACAGGGTTGGCCGACCCGAGCACCTGGGCGACCTTGTCGGCCCAGCCGGCGTACCAGACGAGGCGGTCCACCGCAGCCGCCACCTCCCTCGCCGCTCGGTCCTCGCTCAGGCCCTCGGCCGCGGTGACGGCGCCGGCCAGCTCGTCGCTGCGCTGCGCCAGCATCTCGGCGACCCGGTAGAGGACCTGGCCGCGGTTGTAGGCCGTCGTTCCCGACCAGCCGGCGACAGCTTGTCGGGCGGCAGCGACGGCGTCGCGGGCATCCTTGCGGGAGGCGAGCGCGGCGTTGGCGAGAAAGCGTCCGTGCGCATCGCTGACGGCGTACGAGCGCCCGGACTCCGAGCGGGGGAACCCGCCTCGAATGTAGAGCTTGTAGGTCTTGCGCACCTCGGCTCGCCGGTCGGGCGCTGGCCCGCCCGCCCCCGCCCCCTGCTCAGGCATCGAGGTACGCCCCGAGCCCGTGCCGGCCGCCCTCACGCCCGAAGCCGGACTCCCGGTAGCCGCCGAACGGGCTGGCAGGGTCGAAACGGTTGAACGTGTTCGCCCACACGACCCCCGCCCGCAGCCGCTCGGCGAACCAGAGGATCCGACTTCCCTTCTCGGTCCACACGCCGGCCGACAGCCCGTAGGTGGTGTTGTTCGCCTTGGCGAGCGCCTCGTCGGGCGTGCGGAAGGTGAGGACCGAGAGCACCGGCCCGAAGATCTCCTCGCGGGCGATGCGGTGAGCCGGCGAGACGTTGGTGAACAACGTCGGCGGGAACCACCAGCCGCGCTCGGGCAGCTCGCACTCCGGCGCCCAGCGGTCGGCACCCTCGGCCACGCCGGCGTCCGACAGCGCCGTGATCTTCTCGAGCTGCTGAGGCGAGTTGATGGCACCGATGTCGGTGTTCTTGTCGAGCGGGTCACCGAGGCGCAACGTGGCGAGCCGCCGCTTCAGCCGCTCGACCACGAGCTCGGCCACCGACTCCTGCACGAGAAGGCGCGAGCCGGCACAGCAGACCTGGCCCTGGTTGAAGAAGATGCCGTTGACGATCCCCTCGACGGCCTGGCCGAGCGGCGCATCCTCGAAGACGATGTTGGCGGCCTTGCCACCGAGCTCGAGGGTGAGGTGCTTGCCCGTGCCGGCAAGTGCCCGCTGGATCTGCTTGCCGACCTCGGTCGAGCCGGTGAAGGCGACCTTGTCGATCCCGGGGTGGGCGACGAGCGCTGCGCCGGCGTCACCGGCGCCGGTGACGATGTTGACGACACCGGGGGGGAGGTCTGCCTGCTGGCAGATCTCTGCAAGAAGAAGCGCCGAGAGCGGCGTGGTCTCGGCGGGCTTGAGAACGCAGGTGTTTCCGGCTGCCAGCGCCGGGGCGAGCTTCCAGGCGGCCATCAGCAGCGGGAAGTTCCAGGGGATGACCTGGCCGGCGACGCCGAGCGGGCGCGGCGCCGGCCCGAGCCCGGCATGCTCGAGCTTGTCGGCCCAACCGGCGTAGTAGAAGAAATGGGCGGCTGCGAGCGGGACGTCGACGTCGCGCGACTCGCGGATCGGCTTGCCGTTGTCGAGAGTCTCGAGAACGGCCAGCTCGCGTGCACGTTCCTGGACGAGCCGGGCGACGCGGAAGACGTACTTCGCCCGCTCCGAGCCCGGCATCGAGCCCCAGACCCCTTCGTAGGCGCGCCGCGCGGCACGCACCGCCCGGTCGATGTCCGCCTCGCCCGCCGCAGCGACCTCGGCGAGCACCTCCTCGTTGGCCGGATTCACGGTCTTGACCGATCCGCCGCCGAGCGGGGCGACGAA
>DAHUZG010000092.1 GCA_027306715.1 Acidimicrobiaceae bacterium | reverse complement strand
CTATCGTATCGGCGGTGACCATCCGCCACGGCGAGCCGCACGCCGGCCTCTCGAGCCGGGTGGAGCTGACCGTCGCCGAGGCGGACACCGCCATCGCCCTCGGCTCGGGTGACGTTTCGGTGCTCGGCACGCCGCGGCTGATCGCCCTCTGCGAGCAGGCCTCGGTGCTGGCCGTCGCTGGGGCTCTCGACGGGGGCTGGACGACGGTGGCGATGCGGGTGCAGTTCGACCACCTCGCCCCCGTCGCCGTCGGGAGCACGGTCGTCGCCGAGGCGGTGCTCGACCGCGTCGAGGGTCGGCGTCTCGTCTTCACGGTGACGGTGAGCGACGCTTCCGGTCTCGTCGGTGCAGGGCGGGTCACCCGCGTCTCGGTTGAACGCGAGCGCTTCCTCGGAAAGGCACGCTGAGCACGACCGCCGCCGGCGCTGGACCGACGGGCGTGGCGGAGCGTGCCGCCGGACCGCCCGCCGGGTCGCTGCCAGTCGTTCAATCCCGGTCGTTCAATCCCGGTCGTTCAGATGTTCTTGCCGAAGATCCCGCTTCCGCCGAGCACGCCGCCGAGGATGCCGCCGGCGGCAGCGGTGTCGGCCGTCTGGCCGCCGCCGAGGTAGGGCGCGAGAGCGCCGGCAAGTATCGGCAGCGGCATTGTCTGCAGCCACACCTTGCCCGGTCCGGTGAGGGCCACCAGGTGGTACCCGTCGCCGCCGAAGACGATGTTCGACAACCCCTGGATGCGGGTGATCTGGTAGCTGAGACGGTCCTCGAAGACGCCGACGTGCCCGGGATGGACGAGGATCGACTGGCCGGGCTCGAGGTCGTACTCGACGATCTCACCCGACAGCTCGACCCAGGCGGTGCCCTGGCCCTCGAGGCGCTCGAGGACGAAGCCGTTGCCGCCCCAGAGCCCGCCGCGGAAGCTCTGCTGGAGGCCGACTGTCGGGACGATCCCGGGCGTGCCGCACAGCCAGCCGTGGCGGTGGACGAGATACCCGGCGCCGGGGGCGACCTCGACGGGGAAGATCCGCCCGGGGAGCTTGGCCGCGAAGGCCACCATCGCGTGGCCGCCGCTCGACTGGTAGTTCGTCACAAAGAGCCCCCCGCCGCCGGCCATCCGCTTCAGGCCGGAGAGGAAGCCGCCCTGGCCGCCGCTGCTCGTGCTCTGGCTCATCGACATGTTGGCGCTCATCCAGGCGAGCTCGCCGTGGGTCGAGATGACCGATTCACCCGGGTCGAGTCCGATCTCGAGCAGGGGCAGTGTCGTGCCTTTGATCTGTGCGTCCATCCCGCCTCCTCGTGTGCTGCTGCCGCTGTCGTTGCCGGCGACCACAGTCTGCCCCAACTGTGCCGCCACTGCCGGGGAGAACCCTGCACGCTGGCTTCCAGCTGTTTGCCTCCCCGGCGACGAGAGCAGGGTCGATGCGAACACGAGGGTCGCGTCGGATTGCCACCGCGCCGCGCCCGCGCCGGCCACGGCGCCAACGGGGCCCACCCGAGCCGTCCGGTCGAGGTCGCCCGAGCCGCCACCCGGTCCGACGGCCCGGCCCCGTCCGAGGCGCCCGGCCCGCCCCGCCCCCGGCTGGCGGGCCGCGACGGCGCCGTCTGAGCAGCCTCGCCCGGCAGCTGGTCGCGACCGCCACCCGGCCGGGGTACGCCCGCCCAGGTCAAGTGGTATCCACGTCTTGACGAGAGCCCGTCGGTACCATCGCCGGAACTGACCGCCCAGACAGGCGAGGGCGGTCTCGTGAGGGGGCGCCGGCGGCGCCGGAACAGGCTGGATCATGGACCCGAGCAGCGCAACGGCGGAGTCGAGCGAGGCGACACCGATCTTCGGCGCCTACCGACGCGGATATGACCCGGTGCAGGTGGATCGCTTCGTCGCGGAACAGCAGCGCCGCCTCGAGGGCGCCCTCGGTCGTGCCTCGGAGTCCGAGCGGAAGCTCGCCGCCGCCGTCGGCCAGCTCCGCGAGCTGCACCGCCGGGTTGCCGTGCTCGAGAGCGAGGACCGCTCGCCTCAGCCCGCCCCGCTCGACGCCCTCGGCGAGCGCGTCCAGCGCATCTTGCAAGAAGCCTGGGAAGGTGCCTACGCGCTCCGCCAGCAGGCCGAGACGGAGACCGCCGCCGTGCGCGAGCGCGCCGCTGGTGAGGCGGCCGAGGCGCTCGTCGCCGCCGAGCAGCGCGCCACCGAGATCGTCGGCGAGGCGGAGCGACAGGCAGCGGTGATCGATGCGGAGATCGAGCGCAGGCGGTTGGCCTGGAACGCCCGGCTCGAGGAGGACCGTGCACGAGCGATCGCCCAGCTCGAGCATTTGCACCGTCGGCGCACTGATGCCGTCAACGAGCTGTTGCGCCTGCGGGCGATGATCGAGGAGGCGGTCGAGGACCTCGGAGCAGGCAGGATCGCCGGCGCCGGTGCGCCGTCTGTCGTGGCGGGGGGGGCCGAGCCGGGACTCGTAGCCGGAGGACTCGTAGCCGAAGATGGCGCAGGCCTGCTCGCCGCTGAGCCGGCGGCGCCGTTCGAGCCTACCGGGAACGCCCAGGACGCAGAGGTCATCGACGATCCGCTGGCAGCGAGAGGTGGCGACGAGCAGCCGACCGTTCGGGTGCGCGCCGCCGTGTCGGGCGAGCGACGTCCAAGCGGGCAAGCGCCCTCGGCTCGCTCCGACGAACCGCGCGCGCGCGTGCAGCGGCCACCGCGCCAGCGCAGGGCCGAGCACGCCGGGGCCGAGGGTGCAGCGCCGCACGCCCCGACGGTGCCGGCCGAGCCGGGGGAGGTAGCCACCAGCTGGGTGCCTCCGGCCGGCGGGGCCATCGACGACACGGGAGAGGTCGCCGGGCTGACCACCCTCGTCCGGGTGCACCGGACCGCCTCCTTCCCCTCCCCGAGCGAGGAGCCGGGACACTCCGGCGTCTTCGACTTCGAGGAGATGCAGCCCTGAGCTCCTCGTCGCGGCTGGTGCCGGCCGGGTAGCCAGGAGGTACAGTCGAGCCTGTGGCGGCGAACGTGCGGTTGCGCCGGGTGGGCATGTTTCCGCTCTCGACCGTCCTCTTTCCCTCTGCGCAGCTGCCTCTTCACGTCTTCGAGCAGCGCTACCGGCAGCTAACCGCCGACTGCCTCGCCGACCGAAGCGAATTCGGAGTCGTGCTCATCGAGCGCGGCCCCGAGGTCGGAGGCGGGGACGCCCGCCACGATGTCGGCACGCTCGCCCGCATCGAGATGGCGTCCCCGCTCTCGGACGGTCGTTGGGCGCTTGTCACCGAGGCCACTTCCCGCTTCTGCGTGCGGGAATGGCTCGGCGAGGAGCCATACCCGCTGGCGCTCATCGAGGAGCTCGGGGAGCCCCAGCTCGACGAGCCGGTCGAGCTGCTCGAGCGCTGCCTCCGCTCAGTCCGGAGGGCGCGGGCACTGCTCTCCGAGCTCGGCGACACGCCGGCACTGCCCGCTGAACCCGATCTCGGCGAGAGCCCGGAGGAGGCGGTGTGGCGGCTCTGCGCGCTCGCGCCGCTGACGTCTCTCGATGCGCAACGGCTGCTCGTGCTCGACGACCCTGCCGAGCGACTGCGGGCGCTCGAGGGACTCTGCGACGCTCTCTCCGCTGACGCCGGTCGCCTGCTCGCGGGCGGCTAGGCCAGGGCAGACTCCCCGCAGGCGGGCTCAGCGCCGGCAGGCGGGCTCAGCCGCCAGACACCGGCGGCAGCACGGCCACCTCGTCGCCGGCCTCGATCGGGCGGTCTTCCGCGCTCTCGTCACCGTTGACCCAGACGCGGCAGGAACCGAGAAGAGCGGCGAATCCCG
>DAHUZG010000007.1 GCA_027306715.1 Acidimicrobiaceae bacterium | reverse complement strand
CGGGGCCGCCGGCGCCGGCGGGTGCTGCCGGCCAGCCCCGCAGCACGGGCGCACGGCTCGCTGCCAGCGCCGACTCGAGCGCCGGGCCGTAGCCGTCCTCGGCATCGCCGAGCAACCAGTAGGTGGCGCCGGCTGCCTCGGCGAGATCGATCGCGCCCGGCACGTTCTTGCGGGCGATGGCACGTACCGGGTGCAGCAGGAGACGCTCGCCGCCGCCGACGCCGAGAGCGGCTCGCACCGGTTGGCGCCTGCCCGGTGGCGGATCGGGATCGAAGCGGTTCCGCACCACGGTGGCATCGATCCCGACGGCCGCCAGCTCGGCCGCCGACAGCTCGTTGATCGTCACGTGCAGCCAGCACGGGTCGTCCGGCGGTGGGAAGAGGTGAGCGAGCGCCGGCCGCTGCGAGGCCAGGTCGTGGTGGCGCAGGATCGCCGGACGCCCGGCGAGCGCCTCGGCCATCGCTTGAGCAGCAGGCGGGTTGAGCGGGAGCGAGCAGAGGTTCTCGACCACGACCAGATCGGCTCCGGCGATCGCCTGCTCGAGCGCCGCCTGCTCGGGGCCGCCCCAGGAGACCTCGCCGGCTCCGGCGGCGAGGCCGGGCAGCAGGGCGTCGGCACGGCCCTAGCCCGCCAGGGTGCGGACGCGCCAGCCGAGCTCGCCGAAAGCCCAGGCCCACTTCGTGGCCTCGACCGATACCCCGTCGCCACCGCCGAGGCGGAACGAGCAGATCGTCACGCTCGGAGCTGGCACGTTGCGCACGGTACCCCTGCGGCACCTGTCGCACGCACGGCCCGCGCTCGCAACGGGCGGTCCCACCTTCGTGGTCGGCGCGGCCGTGGTCCGCGCGGCCCACGACGAGCCACGGCCTGCGCCCGCACAGGGCAGCGCCTTGCCAACGCCGGTGCCGGGCTCTAGAACAAGGTGATGCCACGACGGGCGCTCATCACCGGGATAACCGGGCAGGACGGGTCCTACCTCGCCGAGCTGCTGCTCGACCAGGGCTATGAGGTCGTCGGCATGGTTCGGCGGACGAGCAGCATCAATCTTGCCCGCCTCGGCCATCTCGAGAGCCGCCTCTCCATCGTTCCCGGCGACCTGCTCGACGAGACCTCTCTCGTCAACCTGCTGCGCGAGTGGCGGCCACAAGAGGTGTACAACCTCGCTGCCCAGTCCTTCGTGACGACGTCGTGGAACCAGCCGGTGTTCACCGGCGAGGCGACGGCGCTCGGGGTCACCCGCCTGCTCGACGCCGTGCGCTTTGTCGACCCGGAGATCCGCTTCTACCAGGCCAGCTCCTCGGAGATGTTCGGCAAGGTGCGCGAGGTCCCCCAGACCGAGAGCACTCCGTTCTATCCCCGCAGCCCGTACGGGGTGGCCAAGGTCTACGGCCACTGGATCACCATCAACTACCGGGAGAGCTACGACCTGCAAGCCTGCTCGGGCATCTTGTTCAACCACGAGAGCCCCCGCCGTGGGCTCGAGTTCGTCACCCGGAAGATCACCAACGGGGTGGCACGGATCAAGCACGGTCTTGACACCGAGCTCCGCCTCGGCAACCTCGACTCGCAGCGCGACTGGGGCTACGCCGGCGACTATGTGCGGGCGATGTGGCTCATGCTGCAGCAGGACACCGTCTCGGACTACGTCGTCGCTACCGGCGAGACCCACTCGGTGCGCGAGTTCTGCGAGGTCGCTTTTGCCCGGGCCGAGCTCGATTGGGAGCACCACGTCGTGGTCGACGAGCGGTTTCTCCGGCCGGCCGAGGTTGACCTGCTGATCGGGGACTCGTCCCGTGCCCGTAGCGAGCTCGGCTGGCAGCCGGAGGTCGGGTTCGTCGAGCTCGTCGAGATGATGGTCGACGCCGACGTCGAGGCGGTCGGCAAGGGCCGCTGAGTCCTCGGGGAGCGGTCAACAGCGGCCGCTTGGTACACCGACCCAGGTCACCCCTAGCATGACGGGCGTCGACATGAGCCCCGCCGTCAGCTTCCGTGATGCCGTCTCGATGTCGGGCGGCTTCCCCCTCCTCGCCGGAGTCAACCTCGAGGTCCCCGAGGGCGAGACCGTGCATCTGCGCGGCCCCAACGGCGCCGGCAAGACGAGCTTGCTGCGGGCCTGTGCCGGGCTGCTGCCGATCACCTCCGGGAGGGCCGACGTGCTCGGCCACGACCTCGTCGTCGACCGGGAGAGCCTCCGGCGGTCGGTCGGGCTGCTCGGTCACGCCGGCGCGCTCTACGACGACCTCACCGTCGAGGAGAACGTCCGCTTCGCCGTGCGCGCCGCCGGGGGCGCCCTGGCCGCGATTCCCGCGGCGCTGGCGCGCCTCGAGCTCGACGGGCGGCTGGCACGGTCCCGCGTCGCCCGTCTCTCTGCCGGCCAGCGCAGGCGAACCGCGCTGGCTGCGCTCATCGCGCGCCGCCCGCGGCTGTGGCTGCTCGACGAGCCGCA
>DAHUZG010000006.1 GCA_027306715.1 Acidimicrobiaceae bacterium | reverse complement strand
GGAAGATCGGATGCTCGAGGTGGAGGCGGCCATCGACGCGCAGAGCCGCGGGGGCGAATTCGATGTCACCCTCGGCTGAGTGGAAGCGGATGCTCATCCTGTCCTCGGCGCGGGAGATGCCGCCGAGCTGGTAGATGAAGTCCATGTGCCACGAGGCACGGCGCAGCTCGCCGTCGGTCGCGGACCGGAGACCGACCCGCTCCTGCATCGCCACGACGTCGCGGATCGCCGCGTCCTCGCTCTCCCGCAGCTCTTCGGGAGCGAGGCGGCCGGCCGCCGCCTCCTCGCGCGCCGCCAGCAGCTGCTTCGGGCGCAGCAGGCTGCCGACGTGGTCGGCACGGTAAGGGGGGAGATCGTCGCTGACCACGGCAGCTCCTTGTCATCCGGGGCCAGAACCGCCTTTCTCGCTGGAGCGACCCCGACCGGCTCTGACGCTACCGCCCACAACATGGCCGGCGCCGCCCGCTCCCGGCGTTGCCGCTTCGCGGCGGTCGGGCATGATGTCGACCATGATCGAGCACGAGCACGACGACCGTCCCTGGGGCAGCTATGACGTCCTTGACGACGCGCCCGACCACAAGGTGAAGCGAATCGTCGTCGCCGCCGGCAAGCGGCTCAGCCTGCAGCGCCACCGCCGGCGCGCCGAGCACTGGTTCATCGTCTCCGGCCACGGCGTCGTCACCCTTGACGGCTCGGCGGAAAAGGTCGGCCCCGGTGATGCCGTCGACGTCGGGAGGGGCGTCGCCCACCGCATCGAGAACCGCGGCGACGATCCGCTCGTGTTCATCGAGGTCCAGCACGGGGACTATTGCGGCGAGGACGACATCGAGCGCATCGAGGACGACTTCGGCCGGGCCCCGGCGCTTTGAGCCCGCCAGAGGGCGGCGCCGCGGCCCGTCAGAGGGCGATGCCGACGCCGGGGGCGGGAGGCCCGGATCCGTCGAAGCGGGAGTAGGCAAGCGCCACGGCGTCGACCGACGAGCCTCGGGCGGGCGGCCGGGTCGCTTTCCGGGGCCGTCCCGCGCCCGGCTCTGACCGCGCCGCACGCCGTTCCCGTGCGTCGCGGCGCTCGCTTGGGGTCGCGGCCGGCGAGTCGCGAAGCGTCGAGATCGAGCGTTCGAGCAGCGAACAGCTGCGCAAGGCGAGGGCGGCGCTCTCAGGGTCGGAGTCCGTGCTCTCGGCCTTGGCGAGCAGCTTCACCGCCAGCTTGATCCCCCTGCGGTCCACGTACTGCGCTCCTTTGACGTCACGGCCCGCCGCAGTTTCTACCGCACAGCCTGGTGTTCCTAACCGCACGGATAAATCATTGTGCGTGACATCTACGCATCAGGACGGTTGCAGACGGTGGCGCCGCGGTCACGGTCGGGCGCCGGGGGCACTTGGCCTCTCAGGGAGAGATCAGCGTCGAGACGATCTTGCCGTCGAGGTAGGCGTTGCAGTGCGACATCGGGTGGGCGAGTCCGCCGGGGCAGTCGTGCTCGCACTGCGCGTCGGACTCGACGCAGACGCCGTTCGAGGTGCAGCAGAACTTCAGCATCTTGCAGGCGATGTGCTCACAGAAGGCGGTCTGACCGAGGGCGTTGTCGAAGCTTGTCACGCCCTCGATGAGGGCGGAGACCGTCGTGGCTGCCTGCGTCAGGGGCAGCAGGGCCGCCAAGGCGCCCCCGGCGACCGCCCCGGCCGCGGTGTTGGCGAGCCCGAGGCCGCCGGCGAACAGCGAGGCGGCGAAGCCGAGGGCGGCGATCTCCGGTGACGCCACGACTGTCGCCGGCAGGGTGAGCAGCGCGGCGGCCACGCCGAGGGCGAACGAGCAGACGTCGGCGCAGCTGTACGGCGAGGCAAGCGCGGCGGCGCCGGCACCGAAGTCGGCGGTGGCGGCACCCCTGTGGCGGCCGTTTCCCGCCGCCGGCACTGCCGCCGGCGGCCCGACGGGGGCTCTGACGACTTGTGTGCCGACGACCGTCGCTACCGAGGTGACGACGCCCCGTGCGTTTCTGAAGGCCACCCAGGCGCTCTCGCCTGCGTTGGTGAGGCTGTAGATGAGGACCGCCTGCGGCGTGGCCGCGGGCCCGCCGGCGAAGGTGGTGGCACCGGAGAGCACCACGAGCTTGCCGTCGCGGTTGAGGCCGTAGGTGAGCGGGGCACCTTTTTCGGCGAACCCCTTCCCGCGCAGGTACGAGGCAAGCGTCGTGAAAGGGGCGTACTCGTTCGCGAAGCTGGCGCACAGCTTGTGCCCCGAGCAGTGTTGTGAGCAGGGCCTGCAGCTGAGCTTCGAGGAGCCGGATGTGGCAGAGCAGATCACGCAGCTGCCGCAGCTCGGGCAGGCGACTCCGGCTCGGGCCGAGGCAGCGGCCGTGCTGGCGTGCGCGACACGCCGGCGGCGAGCCGGTGCGGTCGCTTCGAGGCGGTGGAAGCCGGGAAGCGTCACCGCCGCACCGAGCCCGAGGGCGACGAGCCGGCGGCGGCTGATCGCCCCGAGCGACACCACCTCGAATCCCGCCTCGACGTCGTCACCCGCGTCTGCGCCTTGCGGTCCTCCCGCAGGTGCGCGTCGCGACCCCCTTGCCGGGCCAAGTCCCGCGCTGTCCAGCAGTCTGGTGACCCCCTCGGCCCCGACGGCGAAGCGTTCGGGCGCACCGCGGCGTCCGAGCACGAGCAGGGTGGGGGTGGCCGAGATTCCATAGCGGCCGGCCAGCCCCCCGCTATCGACGACGTGGCGGTCGGCGCTTCGCGCTACGCGAGCGAGCACCGTGTCGGCGAGAGGCTCGCTCGACACGACGACGAGTCGCACGCCGGCGGCTGTCCCGTCGAAGCGCTCGAGTGCCGCCGCCACCGACCGGCACGCCGCGCACCTTGCCTCGACGAAGAGGACGAAGGTGCGCCGTGCGCCGGCGACGAGCTCGCGGGCCCCCGGGATCTCGCCAGCCGCCCGGCGCCGGGGGAGGGCCGATGCGCCGGCCAGGGCGAACGCGGCGACGGCGAGCGCGGCGAGGGCGGCGAGCACGGCGCCGTCGACGCCGTGGTGGCGCCACAGCACCGCGACCGGGGAGCCCGGCCCGAATCCGGCCACGAGCAGCGCTACGGCTAAGAGCGCCGCGTTACGACCGAGCGGGTGCCGGCTCGTCAGTCGGGCGGCGAGCGCACCGAAGCAGTTGCAGCTGCCCTCGTGCCCGCGGCGGGCAGAGCGGACGAGCAGCATCGAGAAGGCGACGAGCATCGCCGCGGCCGCGCAGGCTGCCGGCCGCGCCGTCGAGGAGACGAGCAGCGCCCAGGCGAGGGCGATCTCGGCGAGGGGGAGCAGGCGCAGAGCAGGCTTTGCCCAGGCGCCGAGCTCGAAGGTCTCGAGCAGGCGCCGTCCCGCCGTGCGGTCGAGGAGCTTGGCGAGGCCGGCCGCCCCGAAGACGGCCCCGAGCAGTGCCCGAAGGACCAGCAGCGCCAGGCTCATCCGCGCCGCCCCGCTCCGGTCGTCATGGCGTGAAACTCTCGCTCAGCTGTCGGCGCCGTCGCTCCCGGTACCGGCGAAGGGGGTGCCTGCTGTCGGCACCGTCGCTGTCGGCACCGTCGCTGTCGGCACAGTCGCTGTCGGCACCGTTCCCACCGGCGCTCCCGAGGCGCCCTCGTCGTCAGGCGTCGAACCGAGAAGTGACCCGTGCTCGGCCTCGAACTCCACGAGGGCGGCGACAAGACCCTCGATGTCCGGCTCGCTGTCGGACGTCCCTCGGCCGGTGCGCGACGCCAGCACCTGCAACCCGAGGTCACGCAGCATGGCGTCGGCGTGCTTGTGGGCCTGGGACTCGGCAAGTCGGGCCTGGCCCGCCTTGCCCGCCTCCTGCGCCTTCTGTGCCACCTGGGTGGCCTGCGCCTTGACCTTGTCGAACAACGGCATCGTGGCCCTCCTCATATCGGGGAGCGCTCGGCGTCTCGCATCCCTCGCCCGGCGCTGTCGTCCCGCTCCCGGCCGAAGCGCCGCTTCGCCGGTTCGAGGGCCGCCCGCGGTCAGTCTGAGCGCTGGGGGAGGGGGAGGGCATCGGGACAATTACCTAATGCGAAGCGGCTTCGTCGAGCCCGGAGCTGAACGCGGCCTCTCCCGGGTCACCCGCTGCCTTGACGAGCGAGCTCAAGGCCAGCGCCTTCAGACCAAAGCCGCCGGACTCACTGACCAAGGCCGCCCGCCTCACAGGTCAAGGCGCCGTCTTGCCGGTGAGTACCCCTACCGATGCACCGGGCTGCCCGCGCTCTCTCGGCTGCGCCGAGACGCCGCCGGGCGTGTGTCCAGGTGGCTCCGCAACGGCGGAAGGGGGCCCCGAGATGGGGATCGATCAGCTCCCCGGAAGGCGCGTGCAGGCGGTTCGTGCTGTCCGCGTCCGTGGCGTGCTCCGCACCGTGGCCGCGCCAGCGGCTCTCACCCTCTTGGTCGGCTTCGTCGCGGTCGTCGCTCCTGTCGCAGTCAGTGCTCCAGCAATTGCCGCGTCGCCCGGCGCTACCTCGCACCGGGCGCAGCTCTACGGGCTGAGCGGGAGGGTGACCTCGGTGTCGGCGAGCCCGCACCGCTTCACCGTGCGCGCCATCACCCACAATGCCTTGTTCCAAGTGGGCGGCAGCTACGTCGTGACGACGACGTCGGCGACCCACATCATCTCGTCGACGCCCGCGGCGGCGAGCTTCTCGGCGATCAAGGTGGGCGATGTCGTCGTCGTGGTCCTGACCGCTGCAGGGGGTAACTTCGTCGCCATCTCCGTGGCCGTCGCCCCGCCCCAGCAGAGCCGGACCGTGCCGCTCCCCGCCGGGTTCCCGAAGGCTGTGCCTTTGCCGCCCTCCTACGTCGTCATCTCCGCGGAGTCGCCGACGACGGGTGCGCACCGCAGCTACCTCCTCGACCTCGAGGTGCGCGGCACCGTGGCGTCGGTCAGCGGTGGGTACACCGGCCAGCTGAAGGCCGCCGGCTACCAGATCCTGTCGTCGCGCACCGTGAATGGGGCGGTGGCGGTCACCGCCCTCGGCTTTTACCTGGTCGGCGTGGCGGTGTCAGCGCCGGCCGGCGACCGGTTGCCCGCTGGAGAGGTGCTGATGGCGCTCAACGTCGAGCCGGGAGCCGGCTGAGCGGGCTCAGGCAAGCACGTCGGAGGGCGCGTCGGGCGGTGCCGCCAGCGCGTTCAGCGCATCGATCAGCTGCCGCAGGCGTCCCTGGTGGTGCCGGTCGAACTCCATCGCCACCCGCTCCAGCCCGAGGTGGTCCTTGCTCGCCCGCTCGACGGCGAACGGACCGGTGCGCCAGATCCCCTTGGCGGTGGTGATGTCGGAGAACTCCCCGCTCAGCTCGGCGCAAGCCTCCTCGTCCGGGGCGTGCCGCAGCCGGATGACCATCGTCTTCCCGACGAATCGGCGGGAGTGGTAGTTGCCGTAGAAGCCGAGCACCTCCCCGACGGCCGCGTCGACGTCGTCGGTGATGCGGTACAAGGCGGCGTCGAGCGGGTCGGCGAGCCGACGCGAATAGACCTGCTCGGTGACAAAGCGCTGCCAACCCTCCCAGAAGCGCTCCCCGGGCGGCTCGACGAGGACGACCGGCGCCGGCTCGGCCTTGCCCGTCTGCAAGAGCGTCAGCACCTCGAAGCACTCGTCGAGGGTCCCGAACCCGCCGGGAAGGCAGAGGAAGCCCGACGACTCCTTCATCAGCATCAGCTTGCGGGTGAAGAAGTACTTCATCTCGACGAGCTTCTCGTCGTCGGCGATCCAGGCGTTGGGCTGCGCCTCGAAGGGGAGTCGGATGTTGATCCCGATCGCCATCTCCCGCCCGGCGCCTTCGTTGCCCGCCGCCATGATCCCCGGACCGGCGCCGGTGACGACCATCCAGCCTGCCTCGGCGAACCGGCGCGCCAGCGCCCGGGTGCGGTCATAGAGGGCGTCCTCGGGAGCGGTGCGGGCCGAGCCGAAGATCGTCACCTTGCGGACGTCCTTGAAGGGGGCGAACATCCGGAAGGCGTCGGTCATCTCCGCCAGCGCCGAGCGGGCCAGCTTCAGATCGAGGCGGTCGGCGCCGGCGCGCCCGAGCTGGACGGCCGACTCGATGAGGGCGCGGAGGAGGTCGGTGTTGCGCGCCGACCCGGTCTCGGTGACGAGGGCGTCGATCAGCGCCACAGCGCGGTCGTCCCCGACGATGCTCATCGGCCGCCCCGGCGGCGGGCGCTCATCGGCCGCCCCGGCGGCTCACAGGGGGAGGCCGGCGGCGGCAGCGACGTCGACGAGCCAGAGCTGGCACTTGCCACGCACACGGCCCGCCGGCAGGTCGCCCCCGGCGAGCAGTGCGGTGAGGGCGGCTCGCTTCTCCGGCCCGGTGACGACGATCACGACGCGGTCCGCCGAATCGATCGCCTCGAAGGTGAGCGTCATCCGCCGCAGTGGATTGCGCCCGGTGGGATCGACGTTCTCGACGACGAGCGCGCCAGCGGCGGCATCGAGCGCCGGCGAGCCGGGGAACAGCGAAGCCGTGTGCCCGTCGGGACCGAAGCCGAGCTGGACGAGGTCGAGCGGGCCGCCGGAGGCGAGCAGTCGCTCGTAGGATGCCGGCCCGTCCTCGCACGACATCGGGTGCCACCCGGCGAGCTCGGAGCGCAGCGGGCCCAGCGTGGTGGCGAGCGAGCCGGCATTCGAGCGCTCGTCGTCAACGGCCACGCAGCGCTCGTCGACGAAGAAGATCTCCACATCCCGCCATCGAAGCCCTGCGGCGGCCAGAGCCCGCAGGCACTGCTGGCCCGACGAGCCGCCCGAGATCGCCAGGCGGAACGGCCGGCGGGTCGTCGCCGCCAGCGCCGCCTGCACCTCCTCGGCGTAGGCGGCAGCCGGGTCGTCGACCACCTGCACCGCCCCGTGCAGGCCGCCGGCAGCGCTCACGGGTTGATCCAGCTCCGGCCGCCGGCCTCGATCAGCCGGTCAGCCTCGGTCGGGCCCCACGACCCTGAGCGGT
>DAHUZG010000005.1 GCA_027306715.1 Acidimicrobiaceae bacterium | reverse complement strand
CGCGGCTGGCCAGCCGACCGGGTGCGGGGCCATCGACTCCGACCTCGCCTGTCGGGCGCGGACTCGGAAGTGCGGGGGGCCTGAGCGAAGTCGACGAGCTGGCCTGGAGACGGCCGGTCCGGGCGACCGCCACGACGACAGCTGGGCGTCGTGCCCGATAGCCGCCCCGGAGCCCGAGCCGTGAGCACAACGGCGCCAGGCGAGCGAGTCGCGGATCAGTCGTTGACGGCCATCGTCACCGGGTAGGTGTTGAGCTTCCGGCCGCCGCCCTCCTCGCAGACGATCACGTCCTCGACGCGCACGCCGACGACACCGGGCGAGAACACCGACGGCTCGATCGTGAAGGTCATCCCCACCTCGAGCGGCGTGCGGTCCTCCTCGGAGATGAAGGGGTGCTCGTGCACGTCGAGACCGATGCAGTGCCCGGTCCGGTGGCGGAACCACCGGCCGTAGCCGGCGTCCTCGATCACCCGGCGCGTCGCCGAGTCGACCTCGGCAGCGGTGGTGCCGGGCGTCGCCGCCCGCATCCCGGCGGCCTGTGCCGCCATGACGGCGTCGTAGACCTCGCGGTAGCGGCTGTCCGGCTCGCCGACGAAGATCGTCCTCCCGAAGTCCGAGCAGTAGCCGTCGATCACCGAGCCGAAGTCGAACGAGACGCCGACGCCCGGCTCGATGCGGCTGTCGGAGATGCGCACGGTGGCGTCGCGGGAGTTGCCCGGCCCCATGCTCCACACGCCGGTGTCGAACGAGGCTGTACGCGAGCCCTTGAGCTTCATCAGGTGGTCGACGTCGCGGGCGATGTCGAGCTCCGAGGCGCCGGCCACGACAGCGGGGGTGATCTCGCCCATCACCTCGTCGACGATGCAACAGGCGCGGGTCATCGTCTCGAGCTCCTCGGCGTCTTTGATCCGGCGCATCGGGTTGACGATCGGCTCGGCGTCGACGAGCTCTGTGCCGGGCACCGCCGCGAGGAGGTGGATCACCGTCTCGGCCCAGGTGCGCGGCCCGAGGGCGATCTTTCCGGTGGTGCCGAACGAGCGCGCCGCCTTCTCGAAGGCCGCCGCGCCGTCGTCGAGCTCGCGCACGATGACCGCGTCGCCCTCGAAGCCGTCGGGCAGGTCGAATTCGTAGATCATGCGCGGCAAGAGCATGAGCGGCGGCCGGCCGGGCGCGAAGAACGCTCCGGCGACGAAGTGGTGGGCGTACTCGACGTTGCCGAAGGTCATCACCCGCCGGCTCAGCCCGGTGAGGTACTCGAGGTCCGCCGAGATCGGCAGGAACATGAGGTCCACGCCGGCTTCGGTCATCCTCTGCGCGAGGATCTCCTGGCGTCGGGCACGGTCTGGCATCTGCGTCCTCCTCGTCATCTTCGTACGGGCTGGGGCTCGTCGCCTCCCGGCTCGCCGCCGGTGAGGTAGCGGTCGTCGCCGGTCTCGAATGCCGGCGTGTTGGCGACGAGGTAGGTGCCGTGGCCCTCGAGGTGGTACGGGCACCCCCTCGGCACGACGAGCAGCTCCTCGGCGGTGAGGGTGACCGGGTCGGCGTCGGCGAGAGTGAAGCTCAGCTCGCCGCTCAGCACGAAATAGAGCCGGGGCGTGCGCCACGAGACGAGCCGCTCGTGACGGCCGCGGAGGGACACCCACGTCAGGCTCAGCGAGGAGCCGCCCTCCTCGAGGCGGACGAGCGGCCGCACCCAGGCGGCGTTGGCGGCTTCGTCGGTCTGCGGGGCCCCGGCGACGGCGAGGTGAACCGCGCCCGCGGGCAGCGGCGCGCCCACCGGTGGGGCGCTCACAGCCGGGCGGCTTCCCGTCGCAGGATCGAGTGGGCCTCGGCCGCGGCGCCGGTGCTCGCCCAGTCGACGTCGACGACGATCTCGTCGACTCCCGCCCCGGCGAGGTCCGCCAGCATCCCGGCGACGACGTCGATCCGCGTCGCCGAGTCGACGATGCGCAGCGTGGTCCAAAGCTCGGAGGCGGGGCGCCCGGCGCGCCCGGCGGCAAAGCGCAGCTCCCGCACGCCGCTCCCGATCGCCTTCGGGTCGAGCGCCGTCGCCGACTGGTGGGCGAGCCAGCCGTCGCCGATCGTCGCTGCCCGCCCGAGCGCGGTGCGCGAGTCGCCGCCGACGAGCAACGGGATGCGATGCGCAGGGCGGGGCATCGAGATCACGCCCTCGGGCAGGCGGTAGTGCACGCCCTCGAAGGCGGGCGGTGAGCCCTCCCACAGCGAGCGCAGCAGCCGGACCCACTCGACGAAGCGCTCTCCCCGACCCTCGAACGGGGCCCCGAGCGCCTCGAACTCCTCGGCCAGCCAGCCGGCACCGACGCCGAGGCACAGCCGGCCCTTGCTGATGGCGTCGATCGAGGCCGCCTCCTTGGCGAGGATCACGGGCTGGCGTTGCGGCAGGACGAGCACGGCAGTGCCGATGACCGCTGTCGAGGTGGCGGCGGCGATCACCGCCAGGCTGACCATGGCGTCGTAGTACGGCGTGTCCGAGGGCCAGGTCGCCCGGCCGTCGGCGGCGAAGGGGTAGCGCGAGGCCACCGTCGCCGGCATGACGACGTGGTCGCTCACCCAGAGCGAGTCGAAGCCCGCCGCCTCGAGCTCGGCGGCCATCGCCGCGATGCCGCGCTCTGCCGGCAATGGCCCGCTGTTCGGTACCTTCGCCCCGATCCTCATCTGCCTCCGCCCGTCTGTCGCTGCGCCCGTCTGTCGCTGCGCCCGTCTGTCACTGCGCCCGTCTGTCGCTGCGCCCGTCTGTCGCTGCGCCCGTCTGTCACTCGCTCAGCGTGCTCAGCTGAAGCGTGCAAGGAACTGCCGGGTGCGTTCGTGCTGCGGGTCGCGCAGAACCCTCGCCGGCTCACCGGACTCGACGATCACGCCGCCGTCCATGAAGATCACCCGGTCACCCACCTCCCGTGCGAAGGCCATCTCGTGGGTGACGACGACCATCGTCATCCCGTCGCCGGCCAAGAGGCGCATCACCTCGAGCACCTCGCCGACGATCTCGGGGTCAAGCGCAGAGGTCGGCTCGTCGAAGAGCATCAGCTTCGGCCGCATCGCCAGGGCGCGGGCGATGGCGACCCGTTGCTGCTGGCCCCCCGAGAGCTGCATCGGGTAGTAGTCGGCACGGTCCGCGAGGCCGACGCGGTCGAGCAGCCGCCGCGCCCGCTCCTCGACCTCGGCGCGGGGCTCACGCTTGACGTGGACCGGCGCCTCCATGACGTTCTCGAGCGCGGTCAGGTGCGGGAAGAGGTTGAAGCTCTGGAAGACCATGCCGATCGCCGAGCGCTGCCGGGCGAGCTCGGTGGCGCGCAGCTCGACGCTGCGCCCGTTCTCCTCGCGCCTGCCGATCTGCTCGCCGTCGACGAAGATCCGCCCTGCCGTCGGCTCCTCGAGGAAGTTGACACAGCGCAGCAGGGTCGACTTGCCCGATCCGGAGGGGCCGATCAAACAGAGCACCTGACCGGCGTCGACCTCGAAGCTGACGCCGGAGAGGACCTCGTTCGGGCCGAAGCACTTCCGGAGGTCCTCGACGACGAGGATCGGTGGGCGCGCGGCCACGCCGGACGGGGCGCCGCTCATAGGGGGCCGCTGCTCACAGGGCGTCCCCGAGGTACGGCTCGACCCGGCGCCCGAGCCCGCGGGTCCAGACCCGGTTCGGCTGGTTGAAGCTCCCGCCCGTGCGGCCACGGCCGAACTTGCGCTCGAGGAAGTGCTGGCCGACCGACAGCACGCTCGTCACGATCAGGTACCACAGGCTGGCGACGACAAGGAGCGGGATCGTCTCGAAGTTCTTGGCGTAGATGAGCTGCACCGAGTACAAGAGCTCGGGCAACGAGATCACGCTGACAAGGGCGGTGCCCTTCAGCATGCCGATCGTCTGGTTGCCGGTCGGCGGGATGATCACCCGCATCGCCTGGGGAACGACGATGCGGCGAAAGGCAAGGCGTCTCGTCATCCCGAGCGATTGCGCCGCCTCGGTCTGGCCGCGGTCGACCGACAGGATCCCGGCGCGGACGATCTCTGCCATGTACGCAGCCTCGTTCAGGCCGAGGGCGAGGATCGCCGCGACGAGGGTGGTGACGAGGCTGTTCGTGCCGGCACTGACGAAGCTCGGACCGAACGGGACACCGAGCGAGAGCCGCGGGACGAACGAGGCGATGTTGAACCAGAAGAGGATCTGCACGAGCAGCGGGGTGCCGCGGAAGAGCCAGAGGTAGGCCGAGGCGGTGGTGCGAAGAACGAGGCTCGTCGAGAGGCGCATGAGCGCCAGCACCGTGCCGCCGACGACCCCTATGACCATCGCCAAGGCCGTCAGGTAGAGGGTGCGCCACAGCCCGAGGAGGATCTCCGAGCTCGTGAGGTAGCTCCCGACGACGCCCCATTGCAGGCTGCTCGACGTGACGAACAGGTGGACGAGCATCGCCGCCAGGACGAGGGCGACGGCCCCGACGACGATGCGCCACGGCGATCGGGCGAGCCTGCGGAGCTGCCCGCCGGCGCCGCTCGGGCGAGCAAGGTGACCGCCGACCGTGGCGCCGGGGCCGGCGTCGACCGCCATGCCCCGGTCGCCCGGCCGGCTACTGGTCTGCACCCCGGGCAGCCTACGCTCCGGTGCTGCGGACCCGGTGAGCGGTTGTCGCCTGCTCCGAAGCGGTGGTCAGGAGTAGATCGAGGCCGACTTCACCAGCCCGTTGACGAGGCTCCAGCGCTTCATGATCTTGGCGTACGTGCCGGTCCTGATGAGCTCGTCCATGGCCGCGGCGACGAGCTTGGTGATGCCCGACGACTTCGAGACCCCGGCGCCCTCGGGCACCGGGTCGTAGTTGAGCGGCTGCAGCACGAACTGGTGCTCGGTCTGCTGGATGAGCCAGGACAGCTGGTCCTGCGAGCTCGAGTAGATCTGGTCCCGGCCGCTCGAGACGGCCAGCTCGGCAGCCGAGTCCGAGGGGAACGAGAGGACGTTCACGTTGCCGAGGCCCTTCTTCTTGCACGAGGGGTCGATGCCGTTCAGCTGCAGGATGAACGCCGATCCCTCGATCACCGCCACTGACTTGCCGCAGAGGTCGGTCGGCTGGTTGATGACGATGCCGCTGCCCTTCTTCACCGCGAAGCCGGTGCCGACGTTGTAGTAGGTGACGATGTTGATCTGCTTCACGCGTGCGGGGGTGTAGATGAACGACGTGAAGCTCGTGTTGTAGCGGCCGTTCTGCAGGCCCGGGATGAAGCTGTCGAAGGCGCCGGAGGCGACCGGCTTCCAGGCGATGCCGAGGGTGGCGGCGACGGCGGCGCCGAGGTCGACCTCCCAGCCGACGAGCTTGGTGCCGGTGACGAGCTCGTCGGGCGGGGCGTCGTTGTAGGTGATGTCGACAAGCCCCTGCTTCTTCACCGCTGCCGGGTCCTTCGCCGCCAGCTTGGCGTCGACGGTCACCTTGGCGCCGTCGATGACCACGCCGGCGTGCTTGGCGTGCTTGGCGTGCTGGGTCGTCGCCGCCCGGACGGCGGCGCCGGCGGAGCCCGCGATGCCGCCGCTCAGCCCGAGCGCGGCGACGCCGGCCATGCCGAGAGGCACGATCCGCCGTGCGCGCGGCCACGACCTGTGTGGTTCGAGAGAGCTGCTCATCTGCGTTCCTTCCCCTGTGGTCGCCTGAGCCCGGCGCCACGACGGACGTGGCCCCGGATGCCGCGGCAAATGGCCCCACCTCTGGTGCCCCAGCCCTTGGTGTAGCCGCTGGGACGGCGTTCGTCAAGCGCGCCACTGTTCGGAGAGCGCACGCCTTCGCCCGCTCAGCGGTCCTCGAAGCGCTCGGGGGCGAAGGGCGAGAGGTCCACCGGCGGCTGGCGGCGCTGCACGAGAGAGGCGAGCACCTCGCCCATGAGCGGGCCGGCGGTGAGCCCCATGTACGGGAAGAGGCCGGCGTGCACCCGGTCGCAGCTGCGCAATGTGCCGAGCAGCGGCCCCTCGTCGGGCGTCCCGTTCCCGACCCCCGCCCACGAGCGGATGACGAGGGCGCCGGCGAGCTGCGGGGCGACCGTGAGCGCCACCCGCAGGTTCGAGCGCAGCGACGCCATGTCGACGAGCGGGTAGCCGGTCGTGGGGTCGGTCCGCGCCGGCCAGCCCCCGCCGATGAGGACCGTCCCGGCCCGGGCCTGCTTCAGCGTGAGGCGCTCGCCGGCGTAGTAGACGAGGTGGTGGATGAGCGGCTCGACGGGCTCGGTGGCGCAGACCTGGACCGGCTCGTCGCTCACCGCCAGCCTGGCCCCGAGCCCCGCTGCCTGCGCCGACAGCCGGCGCCCGGAGGCGAGCACGACCTGGTCGGCAGCAAAGGTCCGCAGCGGGGTGACGATGCGGACCTCGCCGGCGGCAGGCTCGACGGCTGTCACCGCCGTGCGGGTGAAGACCTCGGCGCCGGCGGCGACGGCGCGGCGGGCGAAGGCCGGCGCCGCGAGCATCGGGTTGGCCTTGCCCTCGACCGGGCAGAAGCCGGCAGCGACGACGCTTGGAGCGGCCCACGGGGCGAGCTCGCGCAGCTCGCCGGCGTCGAGCAGGCGCGAGTCGACGCCCGTGGCGCGCTCGAGGGCGATCTTCGCCTCGACGAAGGGAAGCTCGGCTTGGTCCTCGACGAGGAGGAGCCCGCCGTGGCGCGTCACCTCGAGATCGGTGCCGAGCTCGCCCGAGAGCGTCGACCAGCGCTCGAGCGAGGCGTGCAGGAAGGCGAGCGCCGGCAGGAAGCCCCGTGCCCAGCCCTCGCCGCGGGTCCTGAACGGCTCGTACTGGATCTGGCCGTGGAGGCTCCCGGCGTTCCGCCCCGACGCCTCGGTGCCGATCTCGTGGCGCTCGAGCAGGGCCACGCTCGCACCGGCGCGGGCGAGCTCGTAGGCGGTGGCACAGCCGGTGATGCCGCCGCCGACGACGGCGACGTCGTAGCGCGCCTTCGGCGCCAGGGGAGCGTCCATGGACGCCCGGTACACTAGGGCGCACGCGCCGTGGCCGGTGGAGGTGCCGGTCTAGCCGCCGGTGCGGAGGGAGTCGCGATGCCGCAGTTCCACGGAAGCTACACGGTGTGTGTCACGCCGTTCAGCGAGGGTGGCCAGAGCGTCGACACCGGCGCCCTCCGCCGCTTCATCGACTGGCAGCTCGAGGTCGGCGTGCCCGGGCTGATCGTGCTCGGGACGACCGGAGAGTTCCTCACCGTGAGCGACGAGGAGCGGGCCGAGATCGTCGAGACGACGGTGACCCACGTCAACGGCCGTGTGCCCGTCCTCGTCGGCACGATGGACGCCTACACGCCGCGCGCCGTGGCGAGCTCGCTGCAAGCCGAGCAGCTCGGCGCCGACGGGCTGATGATCCTCCCGCCGTACTACTACACCCCGACCGACGACGAGATCTTCGAGTACTACCGGGCGATCTGCGAGGCGGTCAGCCTGCCGGTCATGCTCTACAACAACCCCGTCACCTCGAACGTCGACATGCCGGCGGCGCTCGTCGCACGGCTGACGAAGTCCTTCGAGCAGGTGCGCTACATCAAAGAGTCGAGCCGGGACATCGCCCGCGTCCGGGACGTGATCGAGGCGACCGACGGCGTGATGAACGTCTATGCCGGCGAGCGGGCGGTCGACTCGTTCCTGCTCGGAGCGATCGGCTACGTCAACCCGTACGGCAACTACATCCCCCGCGCCTCGAGCAGGATGTGGGACTTCCTCGAGGCCGGCCGGGTCGAGGAGGCGCGGCGCGTCCCGCGCCTGATCGACGCCATCGACCACACCATCGCAGCGGGCCACCCGACCTACGGCCACCAGTGCTACTCGAAGCGCCTCGCTGCGCTCGCCGGCTATCCCGTCGGCGACGTGCGGCCGCCGATCACCCGCTTCAGCCAGCTCGGCGAGGAGGGGCAGCGCCGCGTCGAGGTGATCGCCGGATACATCGGCCAGCTCGACGCGCTGATGGACGAGCTCGAGCAGAAGGCGCCACAGGCGTAGCGACGCCGGGCGCCCGGGCTCAGCGACCGCCGGGCGTGGTCTGCCGATCTTCCCGGCGGCTAGCCGCTCCGCTCGCTGCGCCGCTCGGGTGGCGCCATCCGCTCGAAGCGGTTGATGTTGACGTCGAAGCCGGCGTCGTTTCCCTGCAGCACCTGGCGGCGGCGATCGATCCGCCAGCGCCCCTCGTGGCGCAGCAGGCGGTCGTGGTACTGGCCCATCATCGTCGCCGTCGTCTTGTCCGGCCGCTCGTGCCAGGCGAGCACCGAGCTCGTCGCCTCGGCCTCGTCGCCGCTCAGGGCGATCGAGACGTTGCCGAGCAGGTGGAAGGTGCGCGCCCATCTCCACATCCGCTCGAGGTCGCGGCGCAGCCCGGCCGAGCCGTCCGAGCGGAAGCGCTCCTCGGGCCCGTAGTCGACGACGCAGCCCGGCGTGAACAGCCCCGCCAGCGCGTCGAGGTCCATCTTGTCGAGGTAGAGGCAGTAGGCGTGCAGCACCTCGGTGATCGCCTGCTTGTCGGCGAGCGCCGCCGGCTGCGCGACGCCGGCCCCGGCGGCCGCGATCCCGGCCACGCCCGGGCCGCCCCTTTCCGGGGAAGCGGCGGTCACTGCCCGATCCCCTCGATGCAGACGTACTTGGTCTCGAGGAACTCCTCGAGACCGTGGCGCGAGCCCTCCCGGCCGAGGCCGGACTGCTTCATCCCGCCGAAGGGCGCGCCCTCGTAGGAGATGGCGCCCGTGTTCACCCCGACGACGCCGAACTCGAGCCCCTCGCTCACCCGGAAGGCGCGGCCGAGGTCGCGGGTGAAGAAATAGGCCGCCAGGCCGGACTCGGTCGAGTTGGCCAGCTCGACGGCCTCCTCCTCGTCCTCGAAGCGGAAGAACGGCGCCACCGGGCCGAAGGTCTCCGCCCCTGCCAGCTCCATCGAGGGGTCGGCGCCGACGAGCACCGTCGGCTCGAAGAACGTCCCGCCGAGCTCGTGGCGATGGCCGCCACCGAGGACCCGGGCGCCCTTGGCGGCGGCGTCGGCGAGGTGACGCTCGACCTTGCGCACCGCCGCCTCGTCGATGAGCGGGCCGATGGCCACGCCGGCCTCGAGCCCGTGCCCGACCCGCATCGCCGCCGCCTGCTCGGCGTAGCGCTCGACGAGCTCGTCGTGGACGCCGCCCTGCACGAGGATGCGGTTGGCGCAGACGCAGGTCTGGCCGGCGTTGCGGTACTTCGACTCGATGGCGCCGGCGAGCGCGGCGTCGAGGTCGGCGTCGTCGAAGACGATGAACGGGGCGTTGCCCCCGAGCTCGAGGGTGAGCCGCTTGACGCTCCTCGCGCTCTGTGCCATGAGGAGCCGGCCGATCTCGGTCGAGCCGGTGAAGGTGATGAGCCGCACCCTCTCGTCGCCGGTGAGAACGGCACCGACCTCGACAGGATCGCCGTGGACGACGTTGAGCACGCCGGGGGGAAGGCCCGCCCGCGCCGCCAGCTCGGCCAAAGCGAGAGCCGACAGCGGTGTCTCGCTGGCCGGCTTCAGCACCACCGCGCAACCGGCGGCGATCGCCGGGGCGACCTTGCGGGCGATCATCAGGGAGGGGAAGTTCCACGGCGTGATGGCGCCGACGACGCCGACGGGCTGGTGGGTGACGAGGATCCGCCGGCCGGCCTTGTTGCTCGGCACGATCTCGCCGTAGGCGCGCCGCGCCTCCTCGGCGTACCAGCGGATGAACGCCGCCGAGTAGGCGACCTCGCCCTCGGCCGCGGCGAGCGGCTTGCCCTGCTCGGCGGTGAGCAGGACGCCGAGATCGTGGCGGTGCTCGAGGATCAGCTCGTGCCAGCGCCAGAGGACGTTCGAGCGGTCCGTGGCGGTGCGAGCCGCCCAGTGGCGCCGGGCGCGCTCGGCCGCCTCGACAGCGGCGAGGACGTCGTCGCCGCTCGCCGAGGCCACCCTGGCGATCACCGCCCCGGTAGCCGGATCGGTCACCTCGAGGCGGGCGTCGCCGGTCGCCGGCCTCAGCGCGCCGTCGACGAAGAGGTCCTCGCGCAGCAGGCCGTCGCCACGCAGCGCTTCGAGCCGCTGTCGCACGTCGGCGACGTGGGGGCGGACGAGGGGGGACTCGGCAGAGGCGAGTGGCGTCATCGAGCTGTGGATACTATCGTCGCCATGTTCGTCAAACGAGCAAAAGTTCGCTTCTCGCACAATGCCACCGGCAAGCAGGGGGTCGCAGGATGACACAGGCTGGGCGCGGAGGGATCGGGCACGCCGAGCTCGACGCGCTGGACAAGGCCCACGGGTTCCACCCCTTCACGGCGCTTCGCGAGCACGAGGCGAACGGCCCGCTGATGATCGTCGAGGGTCGCGGCTGCCAGCTCACGGCCTCCGACGGGGCGACCTACCTCGACGCCATGGCCGGGCTGTGGTGCGTCAACATCGGCTACGGCAGCGAGGAGATGGCCGAGGCGATCGCCGCGCAGTGCCGGAGGCTCTCGTACTACCACTCGTTCTCCTCGATGGCGAACGACGTCTCGACGATGCTCGCGGCCCGGCTCGTCGAGATGGCGCCGGCTCCGATGTCGAGGGTCTTCTTCGGCAACAGCGGCTCGGACGCCAACGACACGCAGATGAAGATGGTCTGGTACTACAACAACGTCCTCGGCCGCCCGGAGCGGAAGAAGATCATCTCCCGGCTGCGCGGCTACCACGGCGTGACGATCGCCACCGCCGGGCTGACGGGCCTCGACAACCTGCACGACGGCTTCGACGTGCCGCTGCCGATGATCCGCCACGTGCGCGCCCCGCACCGTCTCTGGGAGGCCGAGCCGGGGACGAGCGACGCCGAGCTCTCCGCCCGGCTCGCCCGGGAGCTCGAGGAGCTGATCGTCGCCGAGGGCCCCGAGACCGTCGCCGCCTTCATCGCCGAGCCGATCCAGGCAGCCGGCGGGGTGATCGTGCCGCCTGCGGGCTACTTCGAGGCGATCGGCGCGGTGCTGCGCCGCTACGACATCCTCCTCATCGCCGACGAGGTCGTCTGCGGCTTCGGCCGCCTCGGCAGGATGTGGGGGAGCGAGGTCTTCGGTCTCGAGCCCGACCTGATCACCGTCGCCAAGGGGATCACCTCCGCCTACGTCCCGCTCTCGGCGTGCTTGGTCTCGGGAAAGGTGTGGGAGGTGCTCGCCGACGGCGGCAGCCGCTACGGGGTGTTCGGGCACGGCTACACCTACTCCGCCCACCCGCTCGCCGCCGCCGCGGCGCTCACGAACCTCGACATCATCGAGCGCGACGACCTCGTCGGCCAGGCCGCCAAGCGCGGCGAGCAGCTGCAGCGCCGCCTGCGCGAGGTCTTCGCCGAGCACCCGAACGTCGGCGAGGTGCGCGGCGAGGGGCTGATCGGGGCGGTCGAGCTGGTGGAGCAGCGGGACCCTGCGCGCCGCTTCGACCCGGCACGGCGCGTCGGCGCCCGCCTGGCGCTGGCGGCACGGCGGCACGGTGTCATCACCCGGGCGCTGCCCGCCTCCGACTCCGTCGCCTTCTCGCCGCCTTTCGTCGTCACCGAGCCCGAGCTCGACGAGATGGTCGAAGGGGTGCGCCACGGGCTCGACGACGTCGTCGCCGAGCTGGCGACGGAGTAGCCAGGCGGTGGCGGCGCGGGTCGGCGTCATCGTCAACCCGGTCGCCGGGATGGGGGGGCGGGTCGGTCTGCACGGGACCGACGGCGAGGAGCTGCTCGCCGAGGCGCTACGCCGCGGCGCCGCCCCCGTCACGCCGGCGCGGGCCAGGCGGGCGCTGCGCCGGCTCGCCGAGCTGGCACTCGCCGCCGAGCTGACCGGGCGCTCGGGAGTCGCACAGCTGGTTGTGCTCTGCCCGCCCGGCGAGATGGGCGCAGGCGTCGTCGCCGCGAGCGGGCTCAGCGCCGAGGTGCTCGAGCTGGCGCTCCCGGCGCGCACGGCGGGGGCGGACACTGCCGCCGCGGCGCGGTTGCTGGCGGCTGCCGGCGTCGATCGCGTGCTGTTCGCCGGCGGCGACGGCACCGCCGCCGACGTCGTCGCCGGGTGCGGCCCGGAGCTTCCCGTCATCGGCATCCCGAGCGGGGTGAAGATGCGCTCCGGGGTCTTTGCCACCGGCCCGGAGGCCGCCGGCGAGCTGGCGGCGCGCTTTCTTGCCGATCCCCGCCGGCCGACCGCTGTCGCCGCGGTGCTCGACGCCCCGGTCGCCGGCGCCGGGCCGGGCGCCGGGCCGGGCGGCGGCAGCGAGCTCGCCGGCGTGCTGCGCGGCCTCGCCACGGTGCCCGCGCTCGGGCGGGGGACGCTGATCGGCCCGAAGAGCGGGAGCGCCTTCGGCTCGCCGCTCGAGCTGGCGGCGCTCGCCCGCGCCGTCGCCGCCGAGCTCGAGCCCGGCGCGCTCTACCTCTTCGGGCCCGGCTCGACGACCGGCCTCGTGCTCGCCGAGCTCGGCCTGGCGTCGACACCGCTCGGCGTCGACGCCGTGCGAGACGGCAAGCTCCTCGGCTCGGACCTCGCCGAGTCCGAGCTGCTCGGCCTGATGGCGGGCTCGAGCCGGACCCGTCTCGTCCTCGGCGTCATCGGGGGCCAGGGCGTGCTGCTCGGCCGCGGCAACCAGCAGCTCGGCCCCGCGGTGCTGGCGCGCCTTCGCGCCGACGACGTCGTCGTGCTGGCGGCGGCGGAGAAGCTCCTCGCCCTCGACCCGCCGCGCCTGCTCGTCGACGCCGGCGACGAGGAGCCGCTGGCGTGGTTCACTTCCTACCAGCGGGTGCGTGTCGGCCCGGCCCGGTTCGTGATGATGCGGGTCGAGTCAGCGGCGCCGGTGGCGGCCTGAGCACGCCGCCCACCGGCCTGAGCACGCCGCCCACCG
>DAHUZG010000004.1 GCA_027306715.1 Acidimicrobiaceae bacterium | reverse complement strand
AGCGGCTGGCCCGGGCGCGGGAGGCGAGCGCCCGCCTCGCCGAGCGCGTCGCCGCCCAACGTCGCCAGCACGACGAGCAGGCCGCCTCGAGCGCCGACTCGCGCTCGGCGCTGGAGCGGGCGACATCCGACGCCGCCGAGGCGGCCGCGCTGGCAGCGGAGCGGTCGGCGCTCGAGCAGGCCGCCTCGCTCCGGGCTCAGCAGGCCGAGGAGGCCTGGCGTGAGGCGGCCGCCGCCGAGCAAGCGGCCTCGGCGCGCGTCGAGGCTCTCGAGCTCGCCCTCGACGAGGCGCGCGCCCGCGCCGGGCTCGAGCGCCTCGCCGGAGCTCCGGGCCTGCTCGGCACGCTCCCCGACGTCATCGAGGCTGCCGACGGCGTCGCCCTGGCGCTCGAGGCGGCGGTCGAGCTGGCCCTCGACGCCGTCCTCGTGCGCGGTGAGCGGGAGATCCGCCACGCGGTCGAGCGGCTGCGCGGCGCCGGCGGCGGGGGTGCCGTGCTGCCGGTGACAAGCGGGAACCCGCCGGGCGGCGGCCCGGGGCCGCGGCCCCCCGCCGGCACCGCGGCTCTGCGGCCCCTCGTCCGCTCGAGCGAAGCCGGCGTCTCCGATCTTCTCGACGTGCTGCTCGAGCGGGTGGCGCTCTGCCGATCGGGATTCGACGAGGCCTGCGAGATCGCCCTCGGCGCTCCTGAGTGGACGATCGTCACCCTCGCCGGCGAGCGGCTCTCGCCGACGGGCTGGCGCGTCACCGCCGGCCGCAGCGGCGCCACCCGGGCCGCCCTCGAGCGGGCCGGTGAGCAGTGCCGTGCCGCAGCCGAGGCGGCCGCTCACGCCTCGATCGCCCGCCAGCAGGCGGCGCACTCTCTTGCCGAGGCGCGCCAGGTCGGCGCGACCGCCGCCCGCGAGGCTGCCCGGCTGTCCGCCGAGGCGACCCAGCACGAGCGGGCCGTCGCCCAGGCGAGCCAGCGCCTCGAGCAGCTCGCCGGCGAGATCGACAGCGCCGAGCACGAGCGTGCCTCGTGCGCCGAGGCGCTCGAGCACGCCGGCGCCGAGCTCGCTCGTGCCGAGCTCGAGCTCGCACGAAGCGAGGAGTCCGAGCGCCTCGTGGCGCTGCGTCGTGAGGAGGAGGCGAGCGCGCGCCATGCGCTCGACGAGCGCGGGCGGGCGCTGCTCGTGCTGCGAAACGACCTCGAGGTGCGCGCCGCCGCCCTCGAGGAGCGCCGCCGGCAGCTGCGCGGGCGCCTCGCCGAGCTCGAGCGCCAGGTCGAGTCCGAGCGCGAGAAGCTGGCGCTCGCCGACAAGCGGCGCGCCGCCGGCGCCGCCGACGCCGGCGTCCTCCGGCGCCTCGAGCCGATCGTCCAGACCTCGCTCGCCGAGCTCGAGGCCCATGCCGCCTCGCTCTCGAGCGAGCGGGAGCGGCGCGCCGCGGCAGCAGAGGCCGTTCTCGGTCGTCTCGCCGGCCTGCGCCGCGAGCGGGAGCGCGCCGAGCAGGAGCTGCGCACCCTGCAGGAGCGGATCCAGCGGCTCGAGATCGAGCAGGCCGAGGCGCGCGTCCGCCACGAGGCCGCGGTCGCCTCGCTCGAGGTCGAGCTCGGCGCCTCGTCGGAGGAAGCGCTGCTCGCGCCCGAGCCGGAGGGCGCGCCGGGAATGGCGCTGCCCGAGCACCTGCGGGCCCTCGAGCGCGAGCTGCGGGCCCTCGGGCCGGTCAACCCGCTCGCCGCCGAGGAGCTGGCGGCTCTCGAGGAGCGGCACGAATTCCTGCAGGCCCAGCTCGAGGACGTGCGGACAGCGCGGCGCGAGCTGGGTGAGGTGATCCGGGGCGTGGACGCCGAGATCGTCGAGGTGTTCCAGGCCGCCTTCGCCGACGTCGACCGGCACTACCGCCAGCTCGTCTCGACGCTGTTCCCCGGCGGCGAGGGCAGGCTCGTGCTGACCGCCCCCGACGAGCCGCTCACCACCGGGGTCGAGATCGAAGCCCGGCCTCCCGGACGCAACGTGCGCCGGCTCTCGCTCCTCTCCGGCGGCGAGCGGTCGCTTGTCGCGCTCGCCTATCTCTTCGCCGTCTTCCGTAGCCGTCCCTCGCCGTTCTATGTCATGGACGAGGTAGAGGCGGCCCTCGACGAGATCAACCTCCGCCGCTTCCTCGATCTCGTCGAGGCCTTCCGTGACGAGGCGCAGCTGATCATCGTCTCGCACCAGAAGCGGACGATGGAGGTCGCCGACGCCCTCTACGGGATCTCGATGCAGCCGGGGGGCGCCTCGCGCGCCGTCAGCGAGCGGCTGGCGCGGCGGGATGCCGTGCCGGCGATGGAGCTGCCGTGAACCCGATCACCGACGTCCTTGTCGCCGTCATCGTCGTGCTGCTCGTGCTGCTCGGGACCGGCTTCGTGATCGGCGCCCGGCGGGGCGGCATCGGCGAGTCGGCGCGGCGCCGGCTCGACAGCGGTGGCGACGGCGAGGCACCGAGCCGTGAACGGCCCGGCCGCGGAGCCGCGACCGGCCTCGAGGTGCCGCAGGGCGAGCGGGAGGCGGCCGGCCTCGACGAGGCCGCCGGCGAGCTCGAGGAGCTCGAGCGGCTCGAGACCCTCGAGGAGCTCGAGGATCTGGAGGAGCTGTCCCGCCTCGACGAGGAGATCGAAGCTGCCGAGGGCGGGGGGCCGGCCGATCCCGAGACGCTGGCGCCGCCGAGCTTTCGTGACCGCCTCGCCAAGACCCGCAGCGCGCTCGCCTCGAGCTTCTCGGGGCTGCGGGGGCGGCGCCGGCTCGACGAGCGCACGCTCGAGGACCTCGAGGAAGCGCTCATCCTCGCCGACGTCGGGCTGCCGACGACCGAGCGCCTGCTCGCCGAGCTCGAGGAGCGGATGCGCACCGGCCAAGCGGACGACGTCGCCGCCGGCCTCAAAGCCGCGGTGGCAGCTGTCTTCGCCGGCGACGACACCACCTTGCACCTCGAGCCGGGCACGACCAACGTCTGGCTGTTCGTCGGCGTGAACGGCGTCGGCAAGACGACGACGATCGGCAAGCTGGCGGCGCGAGAGGTGAGAGCGGGGCGCAAGGTGGTGCTCGGAGCGGGCGACACCTTTCGCGCCGCGGCAGGCGAGCAGCTCGAGCTGTGGGCCGAGCGGGCGGGCGCCTCGATCGTGAGCGGCGCCGAGGGGGCCGACCCCTCCTCGGTCATCTTCGACGCCGTCCAGCACGCGGCCGCCCGCGGCGCCGACGTCGTCCTCGCGGACTCCGCCGGGCGCTTGCACACCAAGGTCAACTTGATGGAGGAGCTGCGCAAGGTGCGCCGCATCGCCGACCGTCCCCCGGGCCACGTGAGCGAGGTGCTGCTCGTGCTCGACGCCACCACGGGCCAGAACGGCATCGTCCAGGCCCGCCAGTTCGGCGAGGCCGTCGCCGTCACCGGCGTCGTGCTGACCAAGCTCGACGGGACCGCCAAGGGCGGCGTGGCGATCGCCATCCGCTCCGAGCTCGGGCTGCCGATCAAGCTCGTCGGCCTCGGCGAGGGTCTCGGAGACCTCGTCGAGTTCGACCCTGCCGAATTCGCCGACGCCCTCTTCGAGTGAGCAGACTCGGCCGATGAGCACAGCGCCATCGCGACAGGGTTGGGAGGGCGGCGAGCCTCGAGCAGAGCCTCGGAGCCTCGCAGTGACCGACTTCACCGCCGCAGGCATGCCCGGGTCCGAGTTCCTGCGGGCGATCGGTCTTCACCTCACCTCGATCAGCGCCGAGCGCGTCGAGGCGGTCGTCGAGGTCGGCCCCGCGCAGCACCAGCCGAACGGCATCGTGCACGGCGGCGTGTGGTGCTCGGTCGTCGAGAGCACGGCGAGCCTGGGCGGGGCGGCAGCGCTCGCTCCCGGGCGCCGGCTCGTCGGCGTCCACAACAGCACCCAGTTCCTCCGACCGATGACGCAGGGCCGCGCCTCGGTCGTCGCCGAGCCGCTCCACCAGGGACGCACCTCCCAGCTGTGGGAGGTGCGCGTGAGCGACGAGCAGGGCCGGGCCGTGGCGATCGGGCAGGTCCGCCTCCAGCACCTCGAGCCGCGTCCCGACTCTCCCGCGGCGGGGGCGCCCACGGCGTAGCGGCCGCCGCCGCTCGACGTGAGCGGCTTCACGCCCGGGCGCCGACGAGGGCGCCAGCCCCGGGGCGGGGGCGGCCCGGCGGCCGAGTATCCTCGACGTGCCCATGTTCGAGACCCTCTCCGACCGCTTCGACGGGATCTTCAAGCGGCTGCGGGGCCGCGGCAAGCTGAGCGACGACGACGTCGCCGAGGTCCTGCGCGAGATCCGAGTCGCCCTGCTCGAGGCTGACGTCAGCCTCGAGGTCGTCCGCGACTTCATCGAGCGCGTCCGGGCCCGTTGCACCGGCGCCGACCTCTCGAAGAGCCTCACGCCTGCCCAGCAGGTGATCAAGATCGTCAACGAGGAGCTCACCGCCACGCTGGGCGGGGAGCCGTTGCGCATCACCTACGCCTCCAAGCCTCCGACGGTGGTGCTGCTGGCGGGTCTCCAGGGCTCTGGCAAGACGACCACCGCCGCCAAGCTCGGGCGGTGGTTCAAGCAGCAGGGACGCCATCCGCTCCTCGTCGGTGCCGACCTGCAGCGCCCGGCCGCCGTCGAGCAGCTGCGCGTGCTCGGGCGCGAGATCGGCGTGGCGGTGTTCAGCGAGGCGACCGACCCGGTCGAGGTGACGCGCCGCGGCATCGCCGAGGCGATCCGCGTCGGGCGCGACGTCGTCGTCGTCGACACCGCCGGCCGCCTCGCCATCGACGAGGCGCTGATGGACGAGATCGCCCGCGTCTCGGAGGTCGCCCAGCCGCACTACACCTTCCTCGTCGTCGACGCCATGACCGGCCAGGACGCCGTCCTCACGGCTCGGGCCTTCCACGACAGGCTCGAGCTCGACGGCATCATCCTCACCAAGGTCGACGGCGACGCCCGCGGCGGCGCAGCGCTCTCGGTGAAGCAGGTCGTGGGTCGCCCGATCGCCTTTGTCGCCACCGGCGAGCGGACCACCGAGCTCGAGGCGTTCCACCCCGACCGGATGGCGAGCCGGATCCTCGGGATGGGCGACGTCCTCAGCCTCATCGAGCGCGCCGAGCAGGAGTACGACGCCGGTGTCGCCGAGAAGGCGATGGAGCGGCTGCAGGCGGGCCGCTTCAGCCTCGAGGACTTCCACGAGCAGCTGCAGCAGATGAAGCGGATGGGCCCGCTGCAGGGGATCCTCGGGATGCTGCCGGGGATGCCGAAGGAGGTTCGCGACGCCAAGATCGACGACCGCGACGTCGGCCGCATCGAGGCCATCATCCGCTCGATGACGCCGGCCGAGCGGAACGACCCGGCACTCATCAACGGCTCGAGGCGGCTGCGCATCGCCACCGGCAGCGGGACGACCACCCAGGACGTCAACCAGCTTCTCAAGCAATTCAAGGAGATGCAGAAGCTGTTGAAGATCGCCGGCGTCGCCAACGGCCTCGGCCGCATGCCTGGACGGGGGCGGAAGGCCAGCAAGAAAAAGGGCGGGCGCGCCACGCCCTCGCTCAGACCGTGACCGAGATCCTCGGCCGGCACCACATCTCCGACCACATCTCCGACCACATCTCCGACAAGCAGAGGAAGGGATTCCAAGTGAGGGCGACACCGTGTCCGTGAAGCTCCGCCTGATGCGGATGGGCAAGAAGAAGCAGCCGACGTATCGCATCGTGGCGGCCGACAGCCGCTCACCGCGCGACGGGCGGTTCATCGAGGTCGTCGGCACCTACGCCCCACGTTCGGAGCCGTCGGTCGTGACGGTCGACAACTCCAAGGCCGTCGCCTGGCTGGCCAAGGGTGCCCAGCCGACCGACACCGTGCGCAAGCTGCTCGAGATCTCCGGCGCCTGGGCGGACTTCACCGCCACCCGCCCCGGGAAGGCCGCCACCCCTCCCCGGAAGCCGCCGGCAGCGGCGCCGGCCGGCGGCTCGAAGCCTGCGGCTGCCGCCGCCGAGCCGGGTGCCGAGGCGGCTGCTGCCGACACGGCCGAGGAGCCGGCCGCGACGAGTGAGCCCGTGGTCGCCGGGCCTGCGGCGGGGGCGTGATCGACCGATGAGCGAGAGCCCGTTCATGACCAACGGCCCGGCGTTCGAGCAGCGGGCGTTCGCTCAGCCGGGCGCGGCTGACGCCGAGCTCGACGAGTCCGAGCTCGACGACTCCGAGCTCGACGACGAGCTCGACGAGTCCGAGCTCGACGAGTCCGAGCTCGACGAGGACGACGACGACGAGGACGAGGACGACGAGGACGAGGGCGAGGACGACGAGGACGACGAGGACGACGAGGACGACGACGAGGACGACGACGAGGGCGACGACGAGGACGAGGACGAGGACGCCGACGAGGACGACGACGAGGACGACGACGAGGACGACGACGAGGGTGGAGAGGCCCGCGGCGCTGCCACGAGCCGGCGCCCGCCCGCCGGCGGCACCGCCGCCGCCGAGACGGCGGGCAACCGTGCCGAAGGTGGTGCGGCAAAGGCCGTGCTCGAGCACATCGCCCGTTCGATCGTCGACGACCCGGAGTCGGTCTTCGTCGACGTCTCGCCGGCGCGCTCTGGCGTGAAGCTCTCGTTGCACGTCGCTCCGGGCGATATGGGACGGATCATCGGCCGCCGGGGCCGGGTCGCCCAGGCGCTCCGGACCGTGGTCCGGGCGGCGGCGGCGAGCGAAGGCGGAGAAGCGGTCGTCGACATCGTCGACTGATCCGGGGCCCTCGGGGCCGGACCCGGCCCGCCCCGGCGCCGCTCAACCGGCGCCGGCCGATTCGGGGCGGCTGCTCGAGGTCGGGCACGTCGCCCGCGCCCACGGGCTTCGCGGCGAGTGCGTCGTCGACCTCGTGACGAACCGGCTCGAGCGCCTGGCGCCCGGGAGCGTGCTGACGACAACTCCGCCAGGGGCGACCACGGACCGCCAGCTCGAGGTGCTCGCCTCGCGCCCGCATCAGGGCCGCTTCCTCGTCACCTTCGCCGGCGTGGACGATCGCGAGGCGGCAGAGGCGCTGCGCGGCAGCGTCCTTCACGCGGCGCCGCTCGAGGCCGGGCCCGAGGACTGGTTCGTCCACGAGCTGATCGGCAGCGACGTCGTCGACACGACCGGGCGAGCGCTCGGGCGGGTCACCTCGATCGAGGCCAACCCCGCCAGTGACCTGCTGGTCCTCGACCGCCGGCATCTCGTGCCGCTCCGTTTCGTCGTCGAGCGCACGCCGGGGCGCCTCGTGGTCGATCCGCCCGATGGCCTGATCGAGTGAGCGGGAGCGTGGACCGGGGCGCACCCTCCGCCCTCGGCATCGAGATCCTGACGTTGTTCCCCGCGGCGGTGCAGTGCTACCTCGACGTCAGCGTCCTCGGGCGCGCCCTTCGAGCCGGCGTGGCACACGTGACGGTCCACGACCTGCGCCTCGCTGCCCGGGCGCCCCATCGAGGCGTCGACGACACCCCGTTCGGCGGGGGACCGGGGATGGTGCTCGCCCCCGAGCCGGTGTTCGCCGCTGTCGAGCAGCTGGCCCCGGTCCGCCCGCTCTACCTGATGAGCCCCGGTGGACGCCGTCTTGACCAGGCCCTTGCCGCCGAGCTGGCGTCGAGCGGCGGCTTCTCCCTGCTCTGCGGGCGCTACGAGGGGGTCGACGAGCGCATCGCCGAGCACCTTTGCGACGGTGAGCTGTCCGTCGGCGACTACGTCCTGGCAGGCGGCGAGCTGGCGGCGCTGGTCGTCGCCGAGGCGGCGGTCCGACTGCTGCCCGGGGCGCTCGGCAACGAGGTCTCGAGCGCCGAGGAGAGCTTCTCCGACGGGTTGCTCGAGCATGCCCAGTACACCCGGCCCGCCGACTTCCGCGGCTGGGAGGTGCCCGCCGTGCTGCGTGGCGGCGACCACGGCGCCGTGGCACGGTGGCGGCTGGCCGACTCGCTCCGGCGTACCGTCGCCCGTCGCCCCGACCTCATCGAGCGGCGCGGAGGGCTCCGCCCCGATGAGGTGCAGCTGCTCGTCGAGCACGGCTATCCTGTGACGGTTCCCGAGCAGAGCGCCGCACCGGCCGCTGCACCGGTTCCGGCCCCCCGTCAGGAGCGTGACCCGCGATGAACCCCACCGACCTCATCGATCAGGACCAGCTGCGCGACGACGTTCCCGACTTCCGACCCGGGGACACCCTGCGGGTTCACGTCCGCGTGGTCGAAGGCAACCGGGAGCGGGTCCAGGTCTTCCAGGGCGCCGTCATCCGCCGCCAGGGCTCGGGAGCGCGAGAGACCTTCACCGTGCGGAAGGTGAGCTTCGGCGTGGGCGTCGAGCGGACCTTCCCCGTCCACTCGCCGATCATCGCCCGGATGGAGCTCGTCACCGAGGGTGACGTCCGTCGCGCCAAGCTGTACTACCTGCGTGACCGGGTTGGGCGGGCGGCGAAGATCAAGGAGCGGCGGGCAGTTCGCTGAGGTCGGGTCCCCGCTTTGTCGAAGCGGGGGTGCGATGATGCGCTGTTCGTCCCGACGTCGATCGGAGTGCCGGCAATGAGGCAGCGAGCGTGAGCGCCGAAGAGGATCTCGACCAGTTCGAGGCGGAGATCGAGCTGGCCCTCTACCAGGAGTACCGCGCCGTGCTCCCGATGTTCCACTACGTCGTCGAGACCGAGCGCCGCTTCTACCTCGCCAACGACGTCACCGTCACCCCGCACGAGCAGGGCGGGACGACCTACTTCCAGGTCGAGCTCGGCGACGCCTGGGTGTGGGACATGTACCGGCCGGCTCGTTTCGTCTCGTCGGTGAACGTCGTCACCTTCAAGGACGTGAACGTCGAGGCGCTCCCCGAGAAGGAGCTCTGAGCGCACCGGGCACGCCTTCGGGCGAGCCGGCTGGCCGGCGGGAGCCGCCGACCCGGCGAGCGCCCTCCACGACCTCCCCGCCACCATCCCTGTCCCGGTCCCGGTCCCGCCCGGGCCTGTCGCCGCAGGTCCGCTCGCCGCAGGTCCGCTCGCCGCAGGGCCCGCTGCCGGCGGGGTCGCCGGCGATCGCCCTCGGTCGGCGTGGCGAGGACCTGGCCGTCTCGTGGTACGTGGCGGGCGGGTTCGAGATCCTCGCCCGGAACTGGCGCTGCGACCTCGGCGAGATCGACCTCGTCTGCCGACGCGGCAGCCTCGTCGTCGTCGGCGAGGTGAAGGCGCGCACCTCGGCGGCCTTCGGCGTCCCGGCCGAGGCCGTCGGTCCGGCCAAGCGGCGCCGCCTGCGCCGGCTGGCCGCCCGCTTCCTCGCCGAGCACGCACTCACGGCCGCGGCCGTGCGCTTCGACGTGGTGAGCGTGCTCGCCGGCGAGGTGGAGGTGATCGAAGCGGCGTTCTGAGCCGCCCCGTGATGCCGCCGGCGGCTGCGGCCGGCGCTGTCGCCGTCAGAGCGGGTTCGGTGCTGTCGCCGTCAGAGCGGATCGGTGCTGGAGACCTCGCCGTCGTGGACGAACGCCGTCCAGTCCCGCCCGTCGTAGTAGCGCCGCTCGTGTCGGCCGGTGACATCGGGGTACCAGCCGAACAGGGCGGAACGTCCGTCGGGCTCGGGAAGTGGCGGGGGAAAGCGCCTCGGCGGGGCCTCGAGGGTGGGATCGGGCGCCAGCGCGCCGGCGTCGAGCGGCCTGCTGTCGGGGTGCTGCGGCCGGCCGTCAGTGGCGCCGGGGCGCCCCGGCGTGTCGGGCGCTGGCCCCCTCGGCTCGCCCGGGCCCACCCCAGGCCAGGACCTGCCCGAGCCCGACCGCTGGCGCGGTGCCAGCCCCGTGCCGCCGGAAGCACCGAGGGGGCTCCCGCCGAGACCTCGTGGCCTCCCGAAGGGAATCCATGCCGGCCCGCGCTGGGGGGACGGGCCTCCGAGCGCGCCGCGGGTCGTGAACTGGGCGATCAGGACGAGCAGCAGCCCGAGGACGTTGAACATGAAGCAGATCGCCGCCCAGATGCCCGACGGCAGGTGCCAGGGGGTGACACCGCTGGCGGCTCGGAAGGTGCGCGACATGCGCCAGCCGAACCAGCCGAAGAGCGCGGCGAGCAGCACGGCCACGACCCGCTCGTCGGGGGTCATCGTCACTGCCGCGATGGAGTTCACGAAGGCTCCTCGGCACACCGCGCCCGGGGCGGCGCGTACAGCCAGGCTAGCGGAGGGCTGGATCAGCCGGCCGGAGCGACCCGGGTCCGACCTGCAGGCGAGCAGAGGGGCTCGCGCCGGCGTGGGATCCGGCGCCGGCGCCGGCGCCGGCGTCAGCGGCCCGTCAGCGGCCCGGACGTCGATCGCGCCGGCTCCAGCAGGCGCGATGCCAGTGGCGTCGCTCTCCCGGTTCGCTGAGCGGGACCACGACGACGTGGCCGATGCCGGGGGCGACCTGCTGGTTGCAGCCGGGGCAGCGGTAGAACTTGAGTGCCTGGTAGGGCTGGATCGCCCGCTCCTCGGCGAGCGTGCCGGTGAGCGGGTCGGTGACCAGGGGCCAGCGGCTGGCGCCGAGGTAGCCGCCGGGGCTCCTGCCGCCGTCCTCGTCCGGGCGCGCCGGCGCGCCCCTCGCCGGCGACGCCCGGCGGCCGCGCCCGGCCGAAGGTCGCCTGCGGCGGGAGGTCACGTCGCCAGTATCGCTGCGTCCGGGCTCGCCGGCCGCAGCGGCTCGCCGGCCGCAGCGGCTCGCCGGTGCCTACCGTCGCGCCTCCCGCCCTCTGGGCTCGAGGCGGGCAGCGTCTGTCTACCCTGGCAAGCGCCCACCCGGCGCCCGCCCACCGGCGAGCGCCTCGCCGGCATCCCCCTCATCGGGTCGCCTCGAGCACCCCGACGCACCGTCACGGCGCCGCGGTCGACGGCGCCCGCCCGAGGGAGCCGACGTGATCGCCAACATCGCCTCAGCCAGCCTGCTC
>DAHUZG010000003.1 GCA_027306715.1 Acidimicrobiaceae bacterium | reverse complement strand
GGCCGCATGGCGTCGACGTGCTCGAGCCGCCGCCGGGTCCCCCCGGTCGCCGCCGCCGGCGCTTCGGGCCCGGTGAAGGCGTCGCTCACGCCGACTGCGGCTCGTTGACGACGAGCGAGCCTCCGGGCTCGAGCACAAGGGTCGTGAGCGAGGCGTTGCCGACCGGGGGCTCGACGCCGCCGGCGCGGCCGCCCGGCACGGCGAGCAGGTCCGACAGCACGGCGCGGATGAAGCCGCCGTGGGCGACGACGACCACCGCCCCCCCGGCGCTCATGAGCTGGCGAATCGCCGTGGTGGCGCGGGCGGAGAGCTCGAGCACGCTCTCGCCGCCGCCCGGCGGCCGCCGCTCGACCTCACCCCAGAGCGAGGCGACCACCTCGCGGGCCGGCATCTCGCCGACCGTCGAGTCGAGCGGGAGCCCTTCGAGGGCCCCGAAGCGCTGCTCTCGCAAAGAGGTGGAGGTGCCGAGCGGCAGACCGAGGCGGCAGGCGATCACCCGTGCGGTCTCGTGCGCCCGGACGAGGTCGCTCGAGACCACCCGCACCCTCGAGTCGCCGGCGAGACGTCGCTCGAGCAGAGCCGCCACCGCCGAGGCCTGTGACCAGCCGCGGGCGGTGAGCCCAGGCGCCAGCGGCGACTGGCCCTGGATGCGGCCGAGGCGGTTCCAGAGGCTCTCGCCATGGCGCACGAGGTGAAGGGTGGCCGGGCCGGCAGCGGCGGTCCCGGCCCCGGTGTCGGCCCCCGGCCCGCCGGTCCCGGCCCCGCCGGCTCTCAGTAGCACAGCCGCGGGTCGAGGTAGTGCTTGAACTCGAGGACGTTGTTCGACGGGTCGACGAGGAAGATCGTCCGGTGCTCCTCGGCGGTGCCTTCGAAGCGGACGTGAGGGCCGTCGAGCACCCTCAGCTTGCGCAGCTCGACGAGGCGGAGAAGCCGGTCGAAGTCGCCGCTGTCAGCGAAGGTGACGCCGAAGTGGCGCGGGTAGGCGACCGCTCGCTCGGCCACCGCCTCCGGGTCGAGGTGGCAGACGAGCTGGTCGCCGAAGAAGTCGAGGGTGATCCGGTCGGCGTAGCGGCGGGCGAGCTTGGCGCCGAGGCCGCCGACGTAGAAGGTCGCAGCCTCGTCGAGGTCGCGCGCCGGGATCGCCAGGTGGAAGGTGTCAGCGCTCGGACGCACCGCGCCCTCCTCAGGCCGCCGAGTGCGAGGTCGAGACGGTCGACCTCGGCTCGTCCTGTGGCCACCGCCGGCGCCCGCCCTCCCCGGCGAGGCGCGCCGCTGAGCCGGCCAGCTGGAGCAGGGTGTCGCTGCGCAGGCCCCGTCGCAGCGTCGTCACAGCGATCACGTCGAACGGGTTGATGTTGCCGAGGTTGACCTGCGGGCCGAGGGCGCTGATCAGCTGCACCTGCAGCTCCTTGGTCGGCGCCTCGAAGAGCAGCGACGAGAGCGGGACGCTGGCGACGAGGGCGTCGAAGACGTCGCGCCGCATCGTGCCGTCGGCAAGGGCGATCCCGCAGCGGCCGCTCTCGCGTGCCTCGGTGATGACGTAGCTGGCGCCGGCCGCGAGGTCCTCGGCGACGGCGCTCACCCAGCCGTCGGGCGACATCGCGTCCGAGGTGGCGCCGTCCTTCGAGCCGACCTCGGCGAGCACGGCGAACTCCGCCGAGAGGGCGTGCACGTGATCGGCCTTGGCGTGCTGGTCGAGCGGGATCGTGCCGTTCGACACCTCGACGTAACAGGTGCCGAGATCGCGCAGCCAGTCGAGGTACCCCTCGAGCCGCCCGCAGTGCAGGTAGTGCTCGAACAGGGTTCCGCCGAAGAAGTAGTCGATCCCGGCATCCTCGACCAGCTCCAGCTTGAGCGCCAGGTCAGGCGTCGCCAGAGCGGTGCCCCAGCCGAGCTTGACGAAGTCGATCTGGCTGCCGTAGCTCGCCAGCACGTCGGCGAACGTCGCCGTCGGCAGCCCGCTGTCGATGACCATCGTGAGCCCACTGACACGTGTCCGGTTCGTCGTCATCAGATTCTCCGCCCCCTGCTCGCCCTGATCCGGCCGAAGCCTCGGCTGGCGGGCTGCTGTGGTGCGGTCTAGCCGATGTCCCTGAGCAGCGGTTGTGGCGGCGATGAGCAGCTGTCATTGGATTGTTACGATTTCGAGAAGGCTCGGGCGCCCGCCAGGAGGCCGTCACCTCCCCGACAGCCATCCGGCGACGTGCTCGGCGGCGACCGCGGCTCGCCGCGCCAGCCCGTGGTCGCCGCCGTCGAGCACGACGAGGTCCACTGGGCCGGGGACGAGCGCGGTAGCGGCCTCGAGCTCGTCGGGCGATCCGAAGCTGTCGCGGCTTCCCGAGACGAACAGGCACGGCAGCGCCAGCGAGCGGAGATGGGCGGTGCGCAGCTGCTCGGGCCGGCCAGGAGGGTGCAGGGGATAGCTCACGAGGACGAGCCCGGCGGCCGCCAGACCGCCGGCGACGGCGATCGAGCACATTCGACCGCCCATCGACCGGCCGCCGAGAGCGATCCTCGAGCCGGGGACATCGAGGCGCGCGGCGAGCGCCCCGGCAGCGGCGGCGACGGCCGCGACGAGCACATCGGGGCGGTCGGGGGCCCGCCGGCCGGTGAGGCGGTAGGGAAAGTCGGCCCGCTCGACGACGATGCCGAGGGGGCTGACGGCCTCGTCGAGGGCGACGAGGCCGGGGTGGTCGCGGCCTGCGCTCGCACCGGGGAAGAGGACGAGACCCGCCGGCTGTCGCTCGATGCTGCCGGTGCCGCGCACGTCGCCATGCTCGCCGCGGGCGGGCGCGTCGCGCCAACCGGCCCGATCGCTCAGATGGACCCGGCGGCTCAGATGAGGGCCGGCGGCTCAGATGAAGGGGAGGAGCGGGAAGCGCGCCCCGAGGAAGCTCTTCGAGTCGACGCCGATGACGTGCTCGAGCACGGTCGCGTAGACCGAGCGGAAGTCGACGTTGTGGACGAGGTTCCCGTCGGGGTCGAGCCGGCTGAGGCTCGGCATCTCCCCGTAGAGGCCGCCGCGCACGTCGCGGCCGATGACCATGACGAGGTTGGCGGCGCCGTGGTCGGTGCCGCCGCTGGCGTTGGCGAGGACGCGCCGGCCGAACTCGGTGTAGAGCACGAGCACCGTCCCCGCAGCAGAGGGGTGCCGCCCGAGGCCGGTGAAGAACTGGGTGACGGCGGCGTCGAGCTGGGCGAGCAGCTGCGCCTGGGTGCCGAGCTCGGCGGCGTGGGTATCGTATCCACCCATCTGAACCTGGTACGCCTTGGTCGGGAACCCGGCGATGATCAGCTGGCCGACGATGCTCAGCTCGGTGCCCATGTCGCCGGAATTGCCGCGGCCCGTGTCGAGCGGGCCGACCCGTGCGAGGGCGTGGGCGGCGTCGATCCCGAGCTCGAGCATGTTCGTGCCCGAGGTGGCGATGACGTTCTCGATCGCTGTGTCGAACGAGGTGACGCGCTGGGCCTCACGGTAGATCGACTGGAAGGCCTTGTCGCCGGGTGGCAGCTGGCCCGCAGACGACGTCGTGTCCTGCAACGCGCCCGCCTGCTGCTTCTCGCCGGCAAGAGCGGGTGGGACGTTCGGGCCGATCGAGAGCGCCCTCATCGGGTCGGTGCCGGTGGCGTCGAGCCATCGGCCGAGCCAACCCGAGGCGGTGTCGAGCAACGGATCGGCCGTCATCCAGATCGCCATCGAGGCGAAATGGCTCAGGTTCGGCTCGGGGTAACCGACCCCCTGCACGAGTGCCACGTGGCCGGCGTCGAAGAGCGCCCTGATCCCGACGAGCGAAGGGTGCAGTCCGAGTCCGTGACCGATCGGCAGGACGGCGTCGGGCAGGATACGCATCGCCTGGCGCTGGCTGATGTAGGTCGGGTCCTCGTAGGGGACGAGGGTGTTGAGGCCGTCGTTGCCGCCGTAGAGGGTACCGAGGACGAGGCGGCGCTCGCCGGCCCTGGCTGCGGGCGGGGAGAGC
>DAHUZG010000446.1 GCA_027306715.1 Acidimicrobiaceae bacterium | reverse complement strand
AGGTGACGCAGGAGATGACGCCGGAGATGACGCCGGAGATAGCGCAGGAGATGGCGCAGGAGATGACGCCGGAGATGACGCCGGCGCCAGAGAGGACGACACGGTGACCGATGCACAGGTCGAGATCCCCGCAGAGCTGCTGCCGAGCGACGGACGGTTCGGCAGCGGGCCCTCCAAGGTGCGCTCGCAGGCTGTCGACGCTCTCGTCGCCGTCGCCCCCCGTTATCTCGGCACCTCGCACCGCCAGGCCGGCGTGCGCGCCGTCATCTCCCGCCTGCGCCAGGGGATCACCGACCTGTTCTCCCTTCCGGAGGGCTACGAGGTGGCGCTCGGCAACGGCGGCGCGGCGGCGTTCTGGGACATCGCCGCCTACTGCCTCGTCGAGCGCCAGAGCCAGCACTGCAGCTTCGGAGAGTTCTCGTCGAAGTTCGCCAAGGCGGCCGCGGCGCCGCATCTGGCGCCCCCGCAGGTGATCGCCTCCGAGGCCGGGACCCATCCCGAGCCGGAGGCCGACCCCGCCGTCGACACCTACGGCCTCACCCACAACGAGACCTCGACCGGCGTGCAGATGGAGATCCGCCGCCCCCGCGACTCCTCCGGTGCCGTCGCCGCCGGCCTCGTCGTCGTCGACGCCACCTCTGCGGCGGGCGGCCTACGCTTCGACCCGTCCGAGACCGACGTGTACTTCTTCTCGCCGCAGAAGTGCTTCGGCTCCGACGGGGGGCTGTGGATCGCCGTCCTCTCGCCGGCAGCCGTCGATCGCTCGGCGCGGCTTGCCGCCTCCGGCCGGCGCGTCCCTGCCTTCCTCGACCTCAATCTCGCCCTCGAGAGCTCGCGCCTCGACCAGACCTACAACACCCCGGCGCTGGCCACGCTGTTCCTGCTCGCCGAGCAGCTCGACTGGTTCAACTCCCACGGAGGTCTCGAGTGGGCCGCCTCGCGCTCGGACCGCTCCGCCGACATCCTCTACGGCTGGGCCGAGCGCTCGAGCTACGCCACGCCCTTTGTCGCCAAGCCCGACGAGCGGAGTCGCGTCGTCGGCACGATCGATTTCAACGACGAGGTGAGCGCCGCGCTCGTGGCGAGCACGTTGCGGGCCAACGGGGTCGTCGACATCGAGCCTTATCGCCGGCTCGGGCGCAACCAGCTCCGGGTGGCGATGTACCCCGGCATCGATTCCGAAGACCTCGAGGCCCTCGTGAGCTGCATCGACTACGTCGTCGGGCGGACTTCCTGAGCTCCACGGGTTGGCGCTCGGCGAGGACTATCCTCGGTCGCTCAGAACCGGCAGGGCAGCCGGAGGCCTCGTGGGCTGCGCCTGCGAGCTGGGCATGAGGAGGACGTGCCCGTGACGGCATTCGTGAACGGCGCCGGCTCCACCCCCCGGCTCGAGCCCGGTGGCCCGGCGGTCGGACGCCGGTCCCGGCACGACGGGAGCGCCGTTCTGTGAGCCTGCTCCGCCGGCGCCGCGAACGTCCCGCCCCCGAGACCGCGCCGGCAGCGGGCGGCCCGCCGCCGGCACCACCGGGCTGGTCGACGCCCCCCGGCCACCTCGCGCCCACCGACAGCTACGAGGCGCCCCCTGCAACCCCCCCGCCGAACGGTCCGCCACCGGTGTGGCAGGCGCCGCTCTCGGCGCCGCCACCAGCGATCGCCGAGACGCCCGCCCCGGCTCCCCCGGCGTGGCTTCCCGAGCCGGCTCCCGGTCCCGAGGTGCCCGGTCCCGAGGTGCCCGGTCCCGAGGTGCCCGGTCCCGAGGTGCCCGGTCCCGAGGTGCCCGGTCCCGGCGCTTTTGATCCCGGGGCGTCCGGCGTCGCCGCTGCGGCCCCGGCACCGCCGGCGACCACCCCGGCGGCGGCAACCGAACCGGCCACCGAGCCGGCGGGAGCAGTTGCCAGCCTGCCCGAGGACTGGGCGGCGCTGCTCCGGACGATGATCGTCGTGCGCAGCTTCGACGACGAGGTGGGCTCCGCCCTCGCCGAGCACCGGCCTGGCCGGCTCCCCGACGGCCGGTGCAGCGAGCCGCTCGTCGCCGTCCTCGGCTCGTTGCTGAGAGCAGGCGACACGGTGGTGTCGGCGGCGCCGGCATACCTGTCGGTGCTCGCCTCCGGGGCCCCGCTCGCCGCCACTCTCGCCGAGCTCCTCGGCGCCCCGCAGGGACTCGGCGGCGGTCGCGGCGCGGCGGACCGGATCGCCGACGCCGAGCGGGGTGCGATCGGCCTCGACCGGCCGCTCGTCCGGACGCTGCTGCTCGCCACCGGCACCGCTCTCGCCGCCCAGTGCCTTCAGAACGGCGCCGTCACCGTCGCCGTGCTCGGCGGCGAGAGTGGTTCGGCGGAGCTGGCTCCCGGGTCAGCGGGCGAGGCGGCGCTACGGGCGACATGGCCCTGGCGCTTGCCGCTCGTCGTCGTCACGGCGAGCGAGCCCGGCGGCCAAGGCCGGGCTGCTCCGGGGACGCCCTTGCCGCCCCCGTTGCGCGTCGACGGTGGCGACGTCCTCGCCCTCCGAAGCGTCCTCGCCCAGGCCGTCGGGCAGGCGCGCGCCGGGGGGGGCCTCGTGCTTGTCGACACCACCCCGGCGGCTCCCCCGGCCGCTCCCGCAGGCGCGGCGACGACCCTGCCGTCGGACCCGATCCTTCGCCTCGCCCTTCTCGTGCTGCGCGCCGGCGTCGCTCGGCCTGACGCCTTGGACCAGCTCCGAGACCGCTCCCGCGCCGAGGTCCGAGCCGCTCGCGAGCTGGTCCGGTCGTGGTTGCAGGAGCCCCTCGCTGCCGGTGCCGGGCAGCCAGACCGCTCCACCACCGCGGAGCCGGTGACGGGCCCGTGACGATCGACGGCGAGGACACCGCGATGACAAGTGAGCTGACGGGCGGACCGGCGGGCGACGTCGTAGGCGAGCTCGCGGCGGGCGACGTCACCGGCGACCTGCGCTACGACGAGGCTGCTGCGCTGGCCATGACCCACGAGGCGCGAGGCGGTACGGGGCTCGTCGTGCTCCGCTCCGCCGGCAGCGGCCCGGCAGTGGCCGGCGAGGGATCCGACACCGGCGGACGCTACGGCGCCCTGGACCGGCTGCGCTTTGCCGAGCTCGATCCCGAGGAGCTGCTGGCGGTCGCCGCCGGCGCCGCCTTCGGCGGCCTCCGCCCGGTCATCGAGGTCTCCGCCACCGGCGACGTCCCGGCTGTGGACTTCGCCGCTCTCGCCGGCGGGCTCGTCGAGTGGCCACTGCCACCCCTCGGCGGGACCACGCCGCTGCTGCTGCGCGTCGTCGCCGGTCCGACCGCGCCCGGCCGGCCCGATCCCGGCATCCAGGCTCTCACCGCCTTCGCCGCCGTCCCCGGTGTCGGTTTTGCCGCCCCCGCCGACCCGGTCAGCTGCTACTCCGCCTTCCTGGCGGCGCTGCGCCACGACGGCCCGGTGGTCGTGCTCGAGCGCGCCAGCCTCGCGGACGGGCGCGCCGAGCTGATGCCGGCAACCGAGCCGCTCGCCCCCGGTCGTGCCCGTGTCGTCCGCTCGGGCGAGCAGATGACCGTCGTCGCCGCACAGCAGCTGCTCAAGGCGGCGCTCGAAGCCGCTGGCCGCCTCGCCGAGGAGTCGGGGATCGAGCTCGAGGTGCTCGACCCGTGCTGGCTCATCCCCTTTGACGACGCCGCCGTCGCCGGCAGCCTCGAGCGCACCGCCAAGCTGCTCGTCGTCCACGACGCCCCGCTCGCTGCCGGCTGGGCGGGGGCCCTCGTCGCACGGCTTGTCGCCGGCCACCTCGACCTCTTCGACGCTCCGCCACGGCTCCTCGGCCCGGACGAGGTCGGTGGATCGCTTCCACGCTCGGGCGACGTCGTCGCCGCTGCCGCCGAGCTCGCCGCCTACTGACCGACCCCGAGGCGCGCCGGCTGGGGCGCGGGCGGCGCAGGCGGCTCAGCCTCCCGAGACCTCCTCGAGGCGCTCCCGGCCGCCGGCGATGAACGGCATCATCGCGCGCAGCTGGGCGCCGACCTGCTCGACAGGGTGCGCCGCTCCTGCCTCTCGGAGCGCCGAGAAGCGCGGCCGGCCGGCATCGTTCTCGGCGATCCACTCGCGAGCGAAGCTCCCGTCCTGGATCTCGTCAAGGACCCGCCGCATCTCGGCGCGCACCTGGTCGTTGATGATGCGCGGGCCGCGGGTGAGGTCGCCGTACTCGGCGGTGTCCGAGATCGAGAAGCGCATCCCCGAGATCCCCTGCTCGTACATCAGGTCGACGATCAGCTTCAGCTCGTGCAGGCATTCGAAGTACGCCGACTCCGGCTGGTAGCCGGCAGCCACGAGGGTCTCGTATCCGGCGGTCACAAGGGCGGTGAGGCCGCCGCAGAGCACGACCTGCTCACCGAAGAGGTCGGTCTCGGTCTCCTCGGTGAAGGTCGTCTGCAGCACGCCGGCGCGGGTGGCCCCGATGGCGTCGGCGTAGGCGAGGGCGAGCGCCATCGCCTTGCCGGAGGCGTCGGCCTCGACGGCGATCAGCGCCGGGACGCCGCCGCCCTCGGTGTAGGTGCGCCGAACGAGGTGGCCCGGGCCCTTCGGCGCCACCATCGCCACGTCGACGCCCTCGGGCGCAGTGATCGTCTCGAAGCGGATGTTGAAGCCGTGGGCGAAGAAGAGCGCGTCGCCCTGGCGCAGGTTCGGGGCGATCTCCTCGGCGTAGAGCTTCGCCTGGGAGGTGTCGGGGCTGAGCATCATCACGAGATCCGCCTCCGCCGCAGCCTCGGCGGGGCTGAGCACGCGAAGCCCGGCCGACTCGGCCTTGCCCCGAGAGGCCGATCCGGCACGCAGGCCGACCCGGACGTCGATCCCGGAGTCTCGCAGGTTGAGGGCGTGGGCGTGCCCTTGTGAGCCGTAGCCGATCACGGCCACCTTTCGCGAGGCGATCAGGCTGTGGTCGGCGTCGGCGGCGTAGTAGAGCGTCGGCATAGCGGTTCCTGTCTCGTTCGTGCCGGCGGCTTGCCGGCGTCGTGTCCGTGCCTGTGCTGGGACGGGGTCTGTGCTGGGACGGGGTCTGTGTGGGACGGGGTCTGTGCTGGGACGGCGTCGCTGTCGGCGGGCTGTCGGGACGCGTCGCCGGTGAGGCGTCGCTTTTCAGCCGAGGCCGCGGCGGCCGAGCTTAGGCAGGGCGATCCGGCCCGTGCGCTGCAGCTCGACGATGCCGTACGGGCGGAGCGCGTCCTCGAAGGCATCGAGGGCCTCCGGCGTCCCGGCGAGCCGGACGGTCGTCGCTTGCCCGTCGGAGTCGACGACCTCAGCAGCGGCGGCGGCGGCGAGCGTCTCGAGGTGGACGGCATCGCGGCTGCCGATGGCGACGGCGACGGTGGCGAGCAGCAGCTCGGCCTGCTCGGCCTCGGCCGGCGAGAGCTCGCGGATCGAGACGACGTTGATCAGCTTGTCGAGCTGGTCGACGACCTGCTGGAGCGGAGCCGAGTCGGCGTCGACGACGATCGAGATGCGTGAGAAGCGCTCGTCGTCGGTAGGGGCCACGGCGAGCGAGACGATGTTGAATCCGCGCCGCGAGAACAGCCCGGCGACGCGGACGAGCACGCCCGATCGGTTCTCGACGCGCAGCGCGATGAGATGGTGCGCCGCCGCGCCGAGCTCGCGCGCCCCGCGCCCCGGCGCCGCTGTCGCGCCGGAACCGGCGGGCACCCTCACCTCGGCGAACCGGCCTGGCTCGGGTGCACGACGATGTCGTCGTTCGAGGCGCCGGCCGGCACCATCGGATAGACCTGCTCCATCGAGTCGGTGCGGAAGTCGATCACGACAGGGCGGTCGTCGACGTCGTTCGCCTTCTCGATCGCCGGCAGCACCTCCTCCGGCTCGCTCACCCGCATCGCCACGCAGCCCATCGCCTCGGCCCAGCCGACGTAGTCGGGCAGGTCCGGCGAGAGGTACACCTCGGAGTAGCGCTCCTCGTAGAACATGTGCTGCCACTGTCGCACCATCCCGAGGTAGGCGTTGTTGCAGATCGCCACCTTCACCGGGATCCGCTCCGCCGTGGCGGTGACGAGCTCCTGGGCGGTCATCTGGAAGCAGCCGTCGCCGTCGACCGCCCACACCGTGGCATCCGGTCGCCCGACCTTGGCACCGAGCGCTGCGGGCACGGCGAAGCCCATCGTCCCGAGCCCTCCGGAGTTCACCCAGCTACGCGGCCGCTCGAAGCGCCAGTGCTGCGCCGCCCACATCTGGTGCTGGCCGACCCCAGAGACAAGGATCGTCTCGTCGTCGGTGGCGGCCCGCAGCTGCTCGATCACGAATTGGGGCTTGAGCAGCCGGCCACTGCGGCGGCCGGCGCCGAGGTCGCCGCGTCCGTCGCGGTCGTAGGTGAAGGGAAAGCGCCTCCTCCACTCCTCGAGCTGGGCCCACCACGGCGCCAGCCGGCCGGCAGCTCCCCCGCCCGGGCGCTCGGCGAGCAGCGGCCGGAGCGCCGCCACGAGCGCCTCGATCGCCAGCCGGCAGTCGGCGGCGACAGCGACGTCGGGCCGGCGGACCTTGCCGATCTCGGCGCGGTCGATGTCGACGTGGACGATCTTGGCCTCCGGAGCAAAGGCAGAGACTTTGCCGGTGACGCGGTCGTCGAAGCGGGCGCCGAGGGCGACGAGCAGGTCGGCGCGCTGCATCGCGGTGACGGCGGTGTAGCTGCCGTGCATCCCCGGCATCCCGAGGTGGTGCGGGTCGGAGTCGGGGAAGGCGCCGCGGGCCATCAGCGTTGTCACGACAGGAGCGCCGGTCACCTCGACGAGGCGTGCGAGGCCGTCCCAGGCCTCGGCCTTGAGCACCCCGCCGCCGACGTAGAGCACCGGTCGCTCGGCGGCGGCGATCAGCGCCGCGGCCGCCCGGATCGCCTCGGGGGCGGGCTCGGCCGGCGGCGAGTAGCCCGGCAGCGAGACCGGAGCGGCGGGACGCCAGCTCATCGTGGCGTTGGCGACGTCCTTCGGGAAGTCGACAAGGACCGGCCCGGGACGGCCGGTCGTCGCGACGTGGAAGGCCTCGGCGACGACGTCGGGGATGTCGGCGGCGTCGGTGACGAGCCAGTTGTGCTTGGTGATGCCGGCCGTGATGCCGGTCGTGTCGACCTCCTGGAAGGCGTCGGTGCCGATGGAGGCGGTCGCCACCTGGCCGGCGACGACGACGAGCGGGATCGAGTCCATGTAGGCGTCGGCGATCGGGGTGACGATGTTCGTCGCTCCCGGGCCGCTCGTCACCATCGCCACGCCGGGGCGGCCCGTGACGTGGGCGTAGCCCTCGGCGGCATGGCCGGCACCTTGCTCGTGGCGGACGAGCACGTGACGGATCGAGGAGTCGATGAGCGGGTCGTAGACGGGCAGGATGGCCCCACCGGGCAGCCCGAAGATGACCTCGACGCCCTGCTCCTCGAGGCTCTTGATCAGCGCCTGGGCTCCGGTGAGCTGCATCTCGTCCCTCTCGTCTCTCGGTCGGCTCTCGACTTCGTCGTCGTGGCGGCGCCCTGGCGGGTGTCGCCCGGCGGAAAAGCAACGGCCTCCCCGAAGGGAGGCCGGATGCGCGCTCTCGAAAGGAGGCGCGCTAACGGATGAGTACGAGGACGAGCGCGGCGATCTGCAGGCGGGTCGTCATCGGGCACAGTCTGCCAAAGGTCGCGGCCGGGGGCAAGCCGGGCTCCGGCGCCGGCGGCCCGGCCGCTCAGGCCTCGGTGATCGCCCCCCGCTCGGCGCCGGCGGCGAGGCGGGCGTACTTGGCGAGCACCCCCGTCGTGTAACGGGCCGGCAGCGGCTTCCACCCGGCGCGGCGGCGCTCGAGCTCAGCCGGATCGACGGCCAGCTCGAGCGTGCCGGCGTCGGCGTCGATGCGGATCCGGTCGCCGTCGGCAACAAGGGCGACCGGGCCGCCGACGCTGGCCTCGGGAGCGACGTGGCCGACGCACAGGCCCCGTGTTCCCCCCGAGAAGCGCCCGTCGGTGATGAGCGCGCAGTCGCCGCCGCGTCCGGCTCCGGTGAGTGCGCCGGTGACAGCGAGCATCTCGCGCATCCCCGGGCCGCCCTTCGGGCCCTCGTAGCGGATCACGAGCACCGTGCCCGGCTCGATCGAGCCGGACAGGATCGCCTCCATCGCCGCGTTCTCGCCATCGAAGACACGCGCCGCTCCGCTGAAGCTGCCGAAGTCGCTCCCGGCGATCTTCACAACCGCCCCTTCGGGCGCCAGGTTCCCGTGCAAGACGGCGATCCCGCCGCGAGCGTGGAGGACATGGCCGAGGTCGTGCACGACCTCGCCGTCGGGGGCCGGCGGGTCGAGCACAGCCAGGTTCTCTGCCATCGTCCTGCCCGTCACGGTGAGGCAGTCCCCGTGAAGGAGCCCGGCGTCGAGGAGAAGCTTGAGCACGACCGGGACGCCGCCGATCCGGTCGAGGTCGGTCATGTGGAACCGGCCGTGCGGCTTCATGTCCGCCACGTGCGGGACGCGGCGGGCGATGCGGTCGAAGTCTGCGAGGCTCAGGTCCACCCGAGCCTCGTTGGCGATGGCGAGCAGGTGGAGCACCGCGTTGGTCGAGCCGCCGACGGCCATGGTGGCGGCGATGGCGTTCTCGAACGCCTCCTTGGTGAGGATCTGGCGCGGCCGGATGCCCGCCTCGAGCAGCCCGAGCACGGCCCGCCCGGAGTCGAAGGCGACGTCGTCGCGTCGGCGGTCCACCGCGGGGGGCGAAGCGCCGGCGGGCAGCGCCATCCCGAGCGCCTCGGCGACCGTCGCCATCGTGTTGGCGGTGAACATCCCCGCGCACGCCCCCTCGGTCGGGCAGGCATTGCGCTCGATCTGGTCGAGCTCCTCGTCGCTCATCGTGCCGGCGGCGTTGGCGCCGATCGCCTCGAAGACGCTGACGACGTCGAGGGCACGGTCGCGGTAGCGGCCGGGCAGGATCGAGCCGGCATAGACGAAGACCATCGGCAGGTCGAGCCGGGCGGCGGCCATCAGCATGCCGGGCAGCGACTTGTCGCAACCTGCCAGACCGACGAAGGCGTCGAAGCGCTCGGCGTGCATCACCGTCTCCACCGAGTCGGCGATCACCTCGCGGCTGACGAGCGAGGCGTGCATCCCCTCGTGTCCCATCGAGATGCCGTCGGAGACCGAGATGGCGACGAACTCGAAGGGGAACCCGCCGGCGGCCCGGACGCCGTCCTTGGCGCGCTTCGCGAGGCGCTTCAGCGGGAGATTGCACGGGGTCACCTCGTTCCAGGTGGAAGCGACGCCGACCTGCGGCTTGGCGAAGTCCTCGTCGCGCATCCCGACTGCTCGCAGCATCGCCCGCGCCCCGGCCCGGCGCGGCCCCTCGGTGACGTCCTGCGAGCGGATCTTGAGCGAGCGCGCCGGGGGTCGTGCCCCGCCGTTCCGGTGGTCGTTGGCTGGCATGAGCGAATGCTACGGGTCGCACGCCCCCGCCGGCACCTGCGGTGCGTAGGGACGAGTTGCGGCGCCACCTCGCTCGGATCCACGGCCGGGTCGACGCCGAGGGCTGAGGACAGCCGCCGCCGCTCGCAACGCTCGCCTGCCCGCCGACGATCGTGGCGGGGAGGGTTCAGCTGCCGGCTGCTGCCTTCCGGGCGGCGAGCAGCGACGCCACGACCTTGCCGTTGGCTCGGCCCCTGGTCTCGCGCATCACCTGGCCGAGCAGGTACTGGGTCACCTTCTCGTCGCCCTCGAGATAGCGCGCCCACTCGGCGGGGCTGCGTGCGAGGACGGCGTCGAGGACGGTGTCGAGCGAGCCGGTGTCGAGCGCCTCGTAGCCGAGTCGCGCCGCGATCCGCCTCGGCGAGCCGCCACCTGCCAGCAGCTCGGCGAGCACCGTCTTGGACTGCGTCGCCGACAGCTGGCCGGAGGCCTCGAGGCCGATCAGCTCGGCGAACACCTCGGCCTGCAGCTCGCGGGCGGCGGCGGCGTCTCGCGCCGCTTCGTTGGCGGTCCGGGCCAGCGCCAGGCGTGGCTCGGCGCCGAGCTCGACAGCAGCGACGACGAGGTCGTCGAGACCGAGATCGACCGCCGTCGCCACCGAGGCAGCGAGCGCCTCGTCGTCGACGAGAGCGCGCAGGCGGGCGCGGCGCTCGGCGGGGAGCGGGCCGTAGGAGCGACGCGCCGTCTCGATCGCCTCTGGCGAGGGCTCGAGCCGGACGAGATCCGGCTCGGGGAAGTAGCGGTAGTCGTTCGCCTCTTCCTTCGAGCGCATCGAGGAGGTGCGGCCGGCGTCCTCGTCCCAGTGGCGGGTCTCCTGCACGACCGGCTCACCGGCCTCGACGAGGGCGGCTTGGCGCTGGGCCTCGTAGTCGACGGCGCGCCCGAGCGAGCGCAGCGAGTTCAGGTTCTTGATCTCGCAGCGCGTGCCGAATTCGGTCGAGCCCGGCCGGCGCACCGAGACGTTGGCGTCGACCCGCATCGAGCCCTCCTCCATCCGCCCGTCCGAGGCGCCGGTGGCGACGAGGATGCCGCGCAGCTCCTCGACGTAGGCGCGCGCCTGCTCGGACGAGCGGATGTCCGGCTGCGAGACGATCTCGACGAGCGGCACGCCGGCACGGTTGTAGTCGACGAGGGAGTAGTCCGACCCGTGGATCCGGCCCGCCCCGCCGGTGTGGGTGGTCTTGCCGGTGTCCTCCTCGATATGGGCGCGGACGATGCCGACGACGCTGCCGTCGGGCAGCGGGAGCGAGCCGCCGACGTTGATCGGCTCGTCGTACTGGCTGATCTGGTAGTCCTTCGGCATGTCCGGATAGAAGTAGTTCTTCCGGTGGAAGCCGGAGGGCCGGATCTCGCAGCCGAGCGCGGTGCCGATGCGCATCGCCAGCGCCACAGCGCGCTCGTTGAGCACCGGGAGCGAGCCGGGCAGGCCGAGACAGACCGGGCAGATGTTGGTGTTCGGCTCGTCGCCGAAAGAGTTGGCGCACCCGCAGAAGAGCTTTGTCACCGTCAACAGCTCGGTGTGCACCTCGAGGCCGACGACCACCTCCCAGCCCGGCACCGGCCCCCCGGAGCCGGACGCCTCGCCCGGCGTCGCGCTCCGAGCGGGAGCGGGGCCGCCCGTCGCCGCGCTCACCGCCGCCCTCCGAGCGGGACCGGGCCCCGCGCCGCGGCGTCGGCCGCCGCCTCGAGCGCAGCCGCCGCGCGCAGCATCGTCGCCTCCCCGAGGGCGGGGGCGAGCACCTGCACGCCGACCGGCAGGTCGTCGTCGCCGAGGGCGAACGGCACGCTCACCGCCGGGTGGCCGGCGAGGTTGGAGGGGATCGTGAACAGGTCCGAGAGGTACATCTCGAGCGGGCTGGCCGTCTTGGCGCCGAGAGCGAAGGCGACCGAGGGGGTCGTCGGGGCGAGCAGCACGTCGAAGCGCTCGTAGGCGGCGTCGAAGGCCCGGGCGACGAGGGTGCGCACCTTCTGCGCCTGGCTGTAGTAGGCGTCGTAGTAGCCGGCGGAGAGGACGTAGGTGCCGAGCATGATGCGGCGCTTCACCTCCGCGCCGAACCCGGCGCCCCGGGTGCGGGCGCTCATCGTCTCGACGTCGGGGCCGTCGACGCGAAGCCCGTAGCGCACCCCGTCATAGCGGGCGAGGTTCGAGGACGCTTCGGCGGGCGCGATCAGGTAGTACGCCGAGAGCCCGAGGAGCAGGTCGGGCAGCTTCACCCCCTCGACTCGAGCCCCGGCGGCACGCAACGCATCTCCCGCTCGCTCCGTCGCTCGGCCGCAGGCCGCCGAGGCGTCGGTGAGGAAGTCCTCGATGACGCCGACGCGAAGGCCCGCCACTCCCGCCGCCCCCTGCCTCGCCGCCGCAGCGAGGCCGTCGGTGCCGGCGACGAGCGAGGTGGAGTCCGCCGGATCGTGGCCGCCGATCACCTCGAGAGC
>DAHUZG010000445.1 GCA_027306715.1 Acidimicrobiaceae bacterium | reverse complement strand
CACGACGTCGCCGCCGGAGGGCTCGGCGGCGACCGCCAGGGCGCCCGAGCCGCTGTATCCGCTCGAGAACAGCGACTCCGGCCCCCACACTGTGCTTCCCGTGGCGCTCAGCATCCCCGCCGTCATCGCTTCTCCCGCAGTTCCCGCAACGGCGATCGGCATCGCGCCTGAGCCAGGCTCGACGGCCGCCACCGTCCCGCTTGTCTGGCCGGCGGCGACGACGCCGATTCCGGGCGTCTGGCTGTTGCCGAAGCTCTGGTCGAGGCCTCCGAGCCCCGATCCGCCCGACGCCGCGCTCGTCCCCGCCCCCGCGACGAGCGCCCCGCTAGCCATCAGCACGAGCGACGCCGCGACGAGGGCGGAGCGGGGGCGGTTCCACCGGGATCGTGTCGCGCTCACGATCGGTGGAAGAACTCGATCTCGGTGATCGCCACGGCCCGCACGCTGCCGGGGTAGACAGAGAGGATCTTCACCCGAAGCGTCGAGAGGTTGCCGGCCGAGACGGCGAAGGTCTGCAGCGAGGGGCTGTCCTGCAGGCTCTCGACGACGTGACGCCCTCTGCCGATGTAGAGCTCGACCCGGTGCGGGCGGCCGATGAGACCGAACTGGTTGCCGCTGGCCCCGCTCAGCCAGGCGAGCCGGTTGATCGAGACCGCCGGGGCGAACTGCACCGTGAGCACCTGGCCGACTCCCGGCGGCTGCGGCGGGCGGGCATGCACGGTCGGCTGCTTGACGGCCGCCGTCTTGCCCGGTCCCTTCGACCCCGCGGCAGCAGGATGCGTCGTCGGGACCCCGGCGGAGGCGCCCCCTCTGGCAGTCTTGGCGGAGGTCTTGGCCTTGGCCGCGGTCTTCGCCTTGCCGGGAAGCGGCACGACGGCGGACTCCCAGTAGGTGTTGTCGTGCCCGTCGACGGCGAAGAAGGCAGGATCGCCGGGCTGCGACGAGGTGGCCGTCGCCGAGGTGGCGCTGACGCCGACCTCCTTGGCCTCGACCGTGTTGTAGACGGCGTGCCAGGTGCGCGTGTACCAGCCCCTGATCGGGCTGGCGTAGGGGCCGATGACGCTGAGCAGGATGAGGGCGGCGATCACGACCCCTCCGACGCGGGTGATGATCCGCATCGATCGGCCCTGGCTCCCGGCGCCCGAGACGATCTTTCCCCATCGTCCGGGGCGCTCGCCGGCGGCGACGACGCGCACGTCACGGTGCCGGTGGCGCTGCCACCAGCTGAGCGGCTCGTAGGCGAGGTCGTCGGCGGCGACGGCGAGCCGCAGGTCGTGGCCGCAGCGGCGGCAGTAGGTGCGCCGCGGCGAGTTGAACTGACCGCAATGCGAGCAGAAGACGTCCCCCGGGCTCGGGGTCTCGATGAGCTCCGGCACCACCGCCGCGGAGCGGCCACGGCGGGGCCGCGACTGGCGGGTCACCTCAGTCGGCCGGCGCAGCATCGTCGCCCGCTCGGACGGCGGCGGTTCCTTGCCGGGCAACGGGGGCAGGACCGGCAGCGACGGGACGGCGTCGCCCGGACGGCGCGGCCGCATCTCGGTGAGCCCCGAGCCGGCGCCGGCGAGCATCGTCACCTCGGCGGCGTCAGACTGCCCGTCCTCGCCGACGACCTC
>DAHUZG010000437.1 GCA_027306715.1 Acidimicrobiaceae bacterium | reverse complement strand
CTCGCCACCGCACTCGGGCACATCGCCTGCAGGCGTCGCTACCGCGTCCACTTCGAGCGGGCCGACAAGATGTTCAAGCGCCTGAAGGCGGCGCGCCTCGACAACTCTGCGGAGGCCGAGATGCGAAAGCTGGTCGGCGTCGACCTGCTCGTGATCGATGATTTCGCGCTCCACCCCCTCGACGTCACCGAGACGAGCGACTTCTACGAGCTCGTCGTCGAACGCCACCGAAAAGGGGCGACGGTCCTCACCTCCAACCGGGATCCCAGCGAATTCTTGGCCCAGATGGCCGACCCGTTGCTCGCCCAGTCTGCCGTCGATCGGCTCCAGAGCGCCGCCTACGAGCTCGTCATCGAGGGCGAGAGCTACCGCAAGCGCCAGAAGCCGGCCGTGGGCCGGCCAGACGACTCCCCGGACGGCCCAGCGCGGCCGCGCACCCGAGCGAGGAAGCCGAGGTGAACGAGCACCTCACCGCGAGCACGACCCGTCGCTACTTGCTGTGTGTTGCTACGACGGTCCTGAGCCGGCCAAGCGGGTGAAGGACACGCCCATCACCGTCGAGGTCGACTACGGCGCCGCCAGCTCGAGAGGCCGCCGGGCGCCCCATGGATCCCTGAACGCCCCGAAGGAACCTCGCTTGCAGCCGCCCGAAGTCCGACTGTCACTGCTCGCTCATCGGCTCGGCCGGCAGGCCCCCGCTTGACGTCGACGATCCGACCCGACAGCATCACCGTCGGCCGGCACGGACGGGGACGAGGTGGTCCCATGCTCGTGGCGGAAGGGTGGTCCCATGGTGGTGGCGGGTGACAGAGGACGCGTCTTACGAGTTGGTGACGACCCTGGTGCGCCGGTCTGTCATCGGCTACAACGGACGGATGCAACGACCCGTACTCGCCGCCGGCGCCGCCGTCGGCGCCTTCCTCCTGTGGCGCCGGCTGAGAGGTCGATCGCGCTCTGCTGAGCTGGTGCCCGGCCTCGTCATCGACTCGAGCAAGGCCCGCGCGCTGTTCGACCTCGGCCGAGAAGCGGCGCGGGCGGGCGTGGAGCAGGCGCTGAGCAGCAGGCTCGATCGCGCCGCCTAGATCGCCTCTAGAGAACGGCCCGGCTCCGGCACGGGCACGCGGCGCTCGGTCGCGCCGCCGGAGCGCCGGGGAACCTGTGACGGTCGGCTCTCGGCTGGCGAGCGTCTGAGGGCGCCGGCGGTCAGTCTGCTTCGAAGTAGTCCCGCAGGGGGCGTGACACCGACGGCTGGCGCAGCTTGGCGAGGGTCTTCATCTCGATCTGGCGGACCCGCTCGCGGGTCACGCCGAAGATCTGGCCCACTTCCTCGAGGGTCCGGATCCGCCCGTCGTCGAGCCCGAAGCGCAGCCGGACGACTTCCTGCTCACGCTCGGAGAGCTCGAGCAGGGCGCGCTGGACCGCCTCGTTCAACAGGACCCGGGTGGCGGCGTCGATCGGCACCTCGGCGCCATGGTCCTCGATCAGGTCCGAGAGGCTGAAGTCCTCCTCGTCGCCGATCGGCTGGTCGATGGAGATCGTGTCCTGGCTGATCCGTTGGATCTCGCGCACCCGCTCGACAGGAAACTGCACCCGCATCGCTATCTCCTCGACCGTCGGCTCGCGGCCGAGCTGCTGGGACAGCTGGCGCTGGACGCGGACGATCTTGTTGATGGTCTCGACCATGTGCACCGGGATCCGGATCGTGCGCGCCTGGTCGGCTACGGCTCGGGTGATCGCCTGGCGGATCCACCAGGTGGCGTAGGTCGAGAACTTGAAGCCGCGGCGGTAGTCGAACTTCTCGACGGCGCGCATCAGCCCGAGGTTTCCCTCCTGGATGAGATCGAGGAAGGCCATCCCCCGGTTCCGGTAGCGCTTGGCGATCGAGACGACGAGGCGGAGGTTGGCCTCGGTCAAGAGGTCCTTGGCTTCTTGCCCTTCGACCACGGCGCGGCGCAGCTCGCTCACCTCCCGGGCCGAGAGCTGCGGCTCACCGGTCCCGGTGAAGGCCTGGAGGGTCGCAGCGGCCTCCTGACCTCGCTCGATCCGCTTGGCACAGAGCACCTCGAGCTCGGCCGAGAGCAGCGAGACCCGACCGATCTCACGGAGGTAGGCGCGAACCGTATCCGCCGAGGCCGTGCCCCCGGGCGAGGAGGGGGAAAACGAGGAGGTCCGAAGCGCGCGCAGCGCCTCGTTCTCTTCTTCGTAGACCCGGTCGGGCTCTCGCTCCTGCTCGATGCCCGGGGTCATCAGCTCTCCAGCTCGTGCCGTACGAACCACGCTACCAACCTCGACGAGGCGCTCCGGCCGGCTGCGGCGTCGTAGTCCAGCGGATCGCGCAGCGCCGGCAGCACGGCGAAGAGCAGCTGGCAATCAACCGCGGCGCGCTCGCTGGCAGCGGGGTCACCCTCCGACTCGGCCCGCCGGGCGGCCGCCTGGGCCGGTCCGAGCGCCTGCTCGGCGGCATGCTTGGCGAGCGCCATCACCCAGTGCTCGGCCTCCGCCGCCGGCGCCGGCTCGCTCACAGCGAGCTCGATGAGCAGCTCGGCGACCTCCGGGTCCGCAGCGTCGATGGCGCCGTGCAGCTCGTCTGCCGCGCAGAGCGCTTCGAAGGTCCTCCGCTGCAGGTCATCGACGAAAAGGACGGGGCCGAGCGAGCCTTCCTCGAGCAGCGGAGCGAGGTCGGCGGGTCGATGAACCGCGAGGAGCAGCACCTCACGCCCGGCGCGTGGACCCTCCGCTCGCGTGGCACCGGCACCAGGCCGGCGGCCGGCGGCGTGAACCTCGCTCTGCCCGGCGCTGGTCGTGCCGAGGCCTGCTGCTCCGGCTCCGCCCGAGCCCCGGCCAGCCGAGTCGCCACCGCCCGAGCCGCGGCCGTCGGAGTCAAGGCGCGAGCCCCGGCCACCCGCGCTGGCGCTGGCGGCGGCACGGCCCCGGCCGCCGCCGGCGTCGCCGCGTGGCTCGGGCCGGCCCGCC
>DAHUZG010000436.1 GCA_027306715.1 Acidimicrobiaceae bacterium | reverse complement strand
CCCGCTTGGTAGTTTCCGGCCTTGGCAGAATCGGTTTCGCGCTCGCAGAATGAGTGAACTCGGCCCGGGATCGTGAGCTGTCGCCGTGCGTGAGCCGGTCGGGGGACCGGCACACATGACAACCAGGAGGCCCATTCATGGGGGGAAGAATGGTCGGATGGCGGGTCGCCGGGGCGGCCCTCGGACTGGCGGTGGCTGTCGCCTCGGTGGGCAGCTCGGCTGCTTCGGCCGCCGGGCACGCGGCTCGGCCGCTCGCCTCGAGTGCGACCAAGCTGGCGTTCCGTTCCAACGGGACGCCGATCCTGACGGGCATGACGTTCAACATCGGCAACGCCGCCGGTAGCGCCCACATCGGCGACACCAACGTCGCCAACCTCGTCGCCTACCTGAAGAGGTGGGGCGCCAACGCCAGCCAGACCAACGCCTCGCACAACGCCACCGAGCTGGCCGTGGCAGGCGGGCAGCTCGTCTCCACCTCCGGGCCGCTGCCGACCGAGGTGGACGCCGGTCTCGTGGTCTTCGGCCCGAACCAGGTCCACCTCGACGACGAGCTGCTGGTCAAGAAGTCGATCAAGACGCTCGCCGATCTGAAGGGCAAGACCATCGCCTACTGCTGCGACGCCTCGCCCGACGGCGTTCTGCTGAACGCCGTGCTGAAAAAGGCCGGTCTCAAGCGCTCGGAGGTCCACATCCTCTCGACCGGCGCCAGCGCGGCATCTCTCAACGCTCTCATCGCCGGCCAGGTCGACGGTGCCTTCACCGCCGCCAGCGGCCTGCCGGGATCGGTCACCTCGAAGTTCCGCTCGCTCATCTCGGCGACCACGCTCCTCCCCGACTACGCCGACAGCTTCATGGCGGCCACGGGCAAGACGCTGCACCAGAAGCCGGCGGTGGCCGAGGCGATCGACCTCGCCTGGCTGGCCTCGGCGAAGCTGTTCAACACCGACGAGTCGTCCTGGGTGAGCGCGGCCGCGGCGTACACGAGCAACGCCGACCCGACGTCGCTGTACCAGCTCGCCTGGCGCCAGCTGAAGAGGCTCGAGGGCTGGCCACTGTCCGAGGCTGCCTTCTCGGCCTCTGACTTCAACTACAACCTCAAGGTCTCCAAGCAGCAGCAGGCGCTCACCGGGCCGGGCCTCAACCCCTCGGTCAAGCTCGTCGACCGCCAGCCGTGGTCTCTTGCCTGGGCGCAGTTCAGCGCTCACGAGAAGTCGTACTAGCCGCCTCGCGCCCGACTGCTCGCGACCTCGCCGATCTCACTCGAGCTCATGGAGCCCAGCGAGCGGCCGGGCTCGGGGCCCGGTGGAGAGGTCGGGACGATCTCGATGAGCATCGGCTCCCCGATGGACCCGGTGGGAGGGGTGGCCACCTCGCCCTCTGTCGGCAGCTCGGCTGCGGCCGTCGTCCCCCTCGCCGGTCCTGCAACGACCGGCAGGGGGGGCCGGCTCCTTTTCCGCTCGCACGGCCACACGATCGCCGGCGCGCTCGCTGTCGTCGCGGCGATCGTCGCCTGGCAGCTGTCCGGCCTGGTGCTCAACCCGATCTTCATCTCGACGCCGCTCAAGGTGGCGCAGGCCTTCGGGCACCTGGTCGCCAACGGCCAGCTGCCGTCTGCCTTCGCGCGCAGCCTGATCGAGATGGCCGCCGGCCTTGTCATCGCCACCGTCGTCGGTGTCGGTATCGGCCTGCTGATGGGCCGCGTCCGGCTCGTCGCCCGAGCGCTCGAGCCGCTCGTCGCCTTCGGCAACGGCACACCGACGATCGCCTTGCTGCCTGTCATGGAGGTGTGGTTCGGCTTCGGCACGACGGCACGTATCGCCTTCATCATGGTGATCGCCATCTGGCCGGTCCTCGTCAACACCTACGCCGGGGTGCGTGCGGTGAGCGGCCGGTACACCGACGTCGGCAAGGCCTTCGGGCTCGGCGGCTGGAAGCAGACCTGGAAGATCCACCTTCCGGGCACGATGCCGTTCATCTTCGCCGGCCTCCGCATCTCCCTCGCCGTCGGCGCCGTCGGCATGATCCTCGGTGGTGACGAGATCGGCCAGACCGGCCTCGGTGGGATGACCGTCACCTTCGGGGAGTACAGCGAGACCGCCGATCTCATCGCCGCCATCGTCAGCACGACGGCCCTGGCGATGCTGCTGTTCCTGGCGCTGCGCATCGTGCGCGACCGGGCGTTCTCGTGGATCGCGGCCACCTCGGCCGGCCGCCGCCGGTGAGCGCCGCCCGGCCTCGGCGCACGGATGCCGGTGACTGATGGCAGCCGGTGACTGATGGCAGCCGACGACTGATGGCAAAGGAGCGACAGTGGAGCGAGCCTCGGACCTGGCCCTCGCTACAGCCGGGAACGGGTCGATGAACGGATCGGCGCACGGATCGATGGCGTCGCCGCTTCTCGAGATCCGTCGGATCTGCAAGACCTTCCCCGGTGCCCGCCGCACCGTGGTGGCGCTCAACGACGTCTCGCTCGAGGTCCGGAAAGGCGAGTTCGTCTGCCTCGTCGGCCCGAGCGGCTGCGGCAAGACGACGCTGCTGCGGGTGATCGACGGGCTCGAGCGCGCCGATGCCGGGACGATGGTCCTCGACGGCCAGCCGCTGGCGGGCGTGTCGCGGGACATGGCCTACGTCTTCCAGGACATCAACCTGCTTCCGTGGCGCAGCGTGCTCGAGAACGTGGCGCTCGGGCTCGAGGTCCGCAACGTGGGCAATAAGGAGCGCCGCGAGCGGGCGATGGAGGCGCTGCAGATGGTCGGTCTGCACGATGTCGCCGAGAGCGCTCCGTACACCCTCTCGGGCGGCATGCAGCAGCGGGTGGGCGTGGCTCGGGCGCTTGCTGTGCGACCCAAGCTGTTCCTCATGGACGAGCCGTTCGGCCAGCTCGACAACTTCACCCGTGAGGTTCTCCAGGTCGAGGTGGCGAGGTTGTTCAGCAGGATCGAGGCAACCGTGGTCTTTGTCACCCATGACGTCGACGAGGCGATCTTCCTCGCCGACCGCGTCGCTCTCTTCCACACCAATCCCGGCCGGATCACCGACGTCGTCGACATCGACCTCCCTCGCCCGCGCTGGGAGTACGACGTCCGGGCCGACGCCCGGGCTATAGAGCTGCGGTCGCGCATCACCCAGCACCTCGGTGCCGGGAGGTACCTCGTCCGATGACCGTCATCGGCGCCGAGCAGACCCCGACGCTCGAGGCGAGCCCGGCGCCCCAGCCGAAGGTTCCGCTCGTCGAGCGCCGCATCACCGGCATCGTCGCCCCCCTCGTCGCCGTCGGCATCCTGATCGGCTCCTGGGAGATCGCCGGGCGGTTCGTCAACCCGGTGCTGATCTCCTCCCCCCAGGAGGTCGCATCCGACTTCTGGGGCCAGTTCAGCAGGGGGACCGTGACGAGCGCGCTCGGCATCTCGCTTCGCGAGCTGTACATCGGGCTCGTCGCCGGCGTCGTCGCCGGCATCTTCTTCGGCGTCCTGATGGGCCGCTACAGGATCCTCAACAGCGTCTTCAGCCCGTTCGTCAACGCCGCCAACGCCACCCCGCTGAACGTGCTGATCCCCCTCTTCCTCGTCTGGATCGGGATCGGGGCAAAGGCGCGCATCCTCTTCATCCTGCTCATCACGATGTTCCCGGTTCTTCTCAACACCGCGGCCGGGATGCAGAACGTCTCGAGAGGCTACGTCGAGGTGGGGAAGACACTCGGGATGTCCGAGCGCCAGCTCTTGCGCAAGGTGATCCTTCCCGGCGCCGTGCCGTACATCTTCGCCGGCATCCGGATCGGGACGGCTCTGGCGGTGATCGGCATGATCGTCGGCGAGATCGAGCTGAGCAACGTCGGGGTCGGATACCTCCTCAACTTCTACGGCAGCGGCTTCCAGACGGGCGACCTGCTGGCGCTGGTCTTCCTCTCGGCGATCATCGGTGTCTGCAACGTCGGCATCGTGCGGGCCGTGCAGTCACGGCTGTTCGCGTGGACCCTCGCCTCGCGTTGAGGAGCCGTCGGGGGCGATGACCCCCCTCCGGCTCAGCGTCGCCACGACCGACTACGACCACTTCCGCGACTTCCGCCTCGGGGAGGTCCGCGCCGCCGGCATCGAGACCGTCTGGTCCCTGCTCGGCCATCACGAGATCTTCGCCCGCTCGATCGCCAACGGCGAGTGGGACGTGAACGAGCTGTCGATCGCCAAGTTCTCCGCCGTGGTGACGCGGCCGGATGCCACCATCCTGGCGCTGCCGGTCGTCTGCTCGCGGCTGTTCCGCTTCGGCTCGTTCTACGTGAACGCCCGGAGCGGTATCCGCAGCGCCGAGGACCTGCGCGGGCGGCGGGTCGGATCCCCGGAGTGGGCGCACTCGGCGGCGGTGTACATGCGGGGCTGGCTCGGCGACGAGGCGGGCGTCGGGCTCGGCGATGTCGAGTGGTACCAGGCCGGCGCCAACGCTCCCGGCCGCGGCGAGAAGGTCGAGCTTCATCTTCCCGAGCAGGTGAGCCTGACGCGCGTGCCGGATCGCTCGCTGTCGGACCTTCTCGCTGACGGGGAGATCGACTGTGCGATCATCGCCCGCCCGCCTCGCTGCTTCATCGAGGGCCATCCCGACGTGGTCCGGCTCTACCCCGATTTCGAGGAGCGTGAGGCCGACTACTACCGCCGCACCCGGATCTGGCCGATCATGCACCTCGTCACGATCCGCCGCTCGATCCTCGAAGAGCATCCGTGGGTGGCCGGCAACCTGCTCGATGCCTTCGAGGAGTCCAAGCGGCGCAGCGTCGAGCGGCTCCTCGACCCGGCGGTCTCCCGCTACCCGCTCCCCTGGCTGGCGGCCTACGCCCGGCGGATGACCGACCTGCTCGGCGGGGACCCCTTCCCCTTCGGCCTGGCGGCGATCCGGCCGACGGTCGAGGTGCTCCTGCGCTACTCCTACGAGCAGGGCATCGCCGCCAAGCTCGTGGCCCCCGACGACGTCTTTCCCGCCGGCATCGACGTCCCGGTGGTGATCTGAGCCGGCATCAGATCCGGTAGCGCTCGAGCACCTGGGGGGCAAACAGCTCCTCGGGCTCGAGGTGGCGCGCAGCGACGCCCTGCTCGTGGGCGACGCGCAGGAACGCCTCGAGCGTCGTGCGGTTCGGCTCGACCCCGTAGGGCCAGAGCGCCCCGCCGAGAAGCTCGCGCACGGCGCGGGCGTGCTCGGGGATCCACGGCAGCGGGATCCGGCTCGCTGTCATGTCGAGCAGTCGATTCTCGGCCCGCTCGCGCGCCTCGTCAAAGGCGCGGAAGAGGTTCATCGCAACCCACGGGTGCTCAGCAAGGACGTCGGCGCGAACGACGACGACGTGCATGATCGGGAAGATGCCCGTTCGACGCACGTACTCCTCCTCGACGCCGCGGTAGTCCGGGAAGAGCCGCACGATCCCCGGGTCGCCGCGTTCGAAGCTCGCCGGCGGATGCGCCGAGAAGACGGCATCGAGGTCGCCGGCATGCAGCATCTCGTCGAGGCTGCGGTCCTCGACCGGCGTCAGCCGCACCTTGTCCGGAAGCTCGATGCGTACCTTCTCGCGCCGTCCCGGCTCGTTCACCCCGGCCTGGAACCAGGCGACCGACGACAACGGGATGCCCCACTCGTGGCTGAGCAGCGAGCGCGTGTACACCGAAGCGGTCTGCGCCCACTCTGGCACGCCGATCCGGGAGCCGGCAAGGTCCTCCGGGCGGCTCGGGCCGCCGGTCCGGACGTAGATCGAGGAGTGACGGCACACCCGCGAGGGGAACACCGGCAACCCGACGACCGAGTCGTCGCCACCGGCTCGCATGGCCACGAACTTGGCAAACGAGAGCTCGGAGACGTGCCATTCGCGATAGCGCAGGAAGCGGAAGAAGATCTCCTCCACCGCCAGGGTGAGAAAGCTCAGCTCGAGGCCCTCCGCCCGCACCCGCCCGTCGGCGAGGTCCCGAATGTGGTCGTAGTCGCTCAGGCCGACCGTCAGCCGAAGCGTCATGTCAGCCGCGGTCTCGGTCGGCCGCCCCGCTCGAGCGCCGTCCCGGCACCATCCTGGCGGGCACGTGTGAGAACCTCGACGCCGACGGCGAGATCCTCGATCCCCGAGCCCATTCCCTTGTAGAGGGTGAGGTCGGCGCCCTCGGGCCGGCGGCGGTCGCCGGCGACGAGATCGCCCAGGGTCTCGAGCCGCTCCCAGCCACCGGCGCCGCTCGCCGACCGCGTGGCAATCCCGGTCGGACCCGGTGCCGGCGGGGCGCTGGGAGGGCCGTAGTGGGCGCGCAGCTCCGAGGAGAGGAGGCGGGCCTGGGCGATGCTGTCGGTGGCCACGACGGCGCAGCGCTCCAGTAGCGCCGGCTCGAACTCCGAACGTGCGAGGTCGATCGCCCCGATGGCGTTGACGTGGCTGCCGGGTCGCACCTCGGCGGAGAAGAGGATCGGCTCGCTGGCGCGCGTGGCAAGGGTGACGACGTCGGCTCCCTCGACCGCCTCGGCGACGCTGGCGCCGACGGCGCAGGCAAGCCCGAGCTCGTCGGCGACCGAGGCGGCGAAACGCTCAGCTCGTTCCGGGTCGCGCCCGTAGCAGACGACCTCGCGAAGCGATCGCACGGAGGCGACGGCGGCGACCTGCCCAAGCGCCTGCTTGCCGGTTCCGATCATCGCCAGCCGGGTCGCTGCGCCGGCAGCCAGGCGGTCGGTGGCGATGGCGGTCGCGGCCGAGGTGCGCAGCTGGCCGAGCACGAAGGCCTCGATGACAGCGAGCAGCGAGCCGTCGTCGGCGTCAAAGAGCAGCAGGTGCGGATCGGCGCCCCCGGGGGTGTGCGTCCAGCACTTGACCCCGACGACGCCGGTGCTCTCGTCGGCGGCTCCGAGGGCGTGCAGGGTCGCGTGGGAGCCGAAGCTCGCCATCGTCTTGTCGAGCGGGACCACCTCGCCGCGGCCCTCTGCGGCGAATCCTCGCTCGAGCGCCTGGCGCGCTGCGGTGAGGTCGGCGAGGCCGGCCACGTCCTGCTCGCCGATCCAGATCGTGCCGGCCGTCACCGCCATCGGCGTCGAGGCGAGCTGCTCGTCACGGGCCACCACCGTTCCCGGCGGCCGGGGCCCCGACATCGGGAGCTGCGGTGGGCCGCCGTGCACGCGCCAGAAACCGGTTCTCTGGGCGGAGCCGCAGAGTACGGACGCCGCCCGGCGGTGTCAAGCAGGGTGAGAGTGGGCCGGCGCGAACTGGAGCCGGCGCGAACTGGAGCCGGCGCGAGGACCGGATCGATCACCTCAGTGCCGCCTCGATCTCGGCGACCGTCCGTCTCGTCGCAGCGATGACCTCGTCGCGCACGTCGGGAGTCATCCGGCTCATCGGCAGCGCCACCGAGACGCAGGCGACGGTGCGATGGCTCTCGTCGTGCACCGCCATGCCCACCGATCCCACGCCGTCCTCGCTCTCGTTGGCGTTCTCCGCGTAGCCGCGCTGGCGCACGTCGTGCAGCTCGGCGAAAAGACGCGCACGAGAGGTGATCGACGAGCGGGTGATCGCCGGCAGCTCGTTCGAGGGGTAGAGCTCGAGGATCCTCTCGTCGGGCTCGCCTGCGAGGTACGCCTTGCCGACCGAGGTGCAGTGCGCCCACATCGAGGTCCCGATGCGGGCCGAGACGCGCAGCGCCTTCGAGGTCTCGATGGAGTCGATGAAAAGGACCTCGTTGCCCTGCGGCAGGACGAGGTGGACGGTCTCGCCGACCTCGTCGCGCAGCTTGGCGAGGTACGGACGTACGACGGCTCGCACCTCGAGGTCGCGGATGGCGCCGAGCCCGAGGCGCAGCAGGGAGGGACCTTGACGGTAGATCTTGGTCTGCAGGTCCTGGTCGACAAAGCCGTGGTGCGCCAGTATCGCCAGCAGGCGGTGAGCGGTGGAGACTGCGGTCCCGAGCTCGGCGCTCGCTTCGGAGACACGTACCTCTCCCCTCTTCTCGAGCAGGAGCAGCAGGCGCAGCACGTTGTCGACCGACTCGATCGGATAGCTCGGCGCGCCGATCGCCTCGGCGGCTCCCCCGCTGCTCGGCCGATCGCTCATCTTCACAGCAGATAAGCTATCTGCACGCTGTCCCGGTGACCCATGAGCGACCTCCTCCTGCCGACGCGCCTCGCCACACGACCACGGTCGTGACCCGGTCCGCGCCCGTGCGCCCGCCCGAAGCCGCGCCCAGCCCCGAGGCCGCGCCGCCAGACGACACCGACTCGGTCGAGCTGCGCACGGTCGGGATCGACATCGGCTCTTCGACCGCCCATCTCGTCTTCTCCCTCGTGCGGCTCGAGCGGCTGGCGACCCGCCTCTCGAGCCGCTTCGCCGTCGCCTCGCGTCGCCAGCTGTGGCGTTCGCCGATACTTCTCACCCCCTACCTCGACCAGGGCTCCCGTCTCGACTCGGCAAAGCTCTCCGCCTTCGTCGCCGGCTGCGAGCAGTCGGCGGGGATCGGGTTCGGCCAGCTCGACACCGGTGCGGTGCTGCTCACCGGCAACGCCCTCGAACGGGCGAACGCTGCGACCGTAGCCGAGACGATCGCCGGAGGCGCCGGTCGTTTCGTCTGCGCCGCGGCGGGCCACCACCTCGAAGCCGAGCTGGCCGCCCGTGGCGCCGGGGCGGTCGCGCGCTCGGCGGCGGAGGGCAAGCTCGTGCTCAACGTTGTCATCGGCGGGGGGAGCACGAAGTTCGCTTTCTGCCGCGCCGGGGCCGTGCTCGCCACGGCCGCGCTCGCGGTCGGCGGGCGCCTCCTCGCCGTCGACGCCGGACGCCGGCTCGTGAGGGTCGAGCCTGCCGGCGGCGCACTCGCCGCGGCCATCGGCTTGGCCGGCGAGCCCGGCACGCTGCTCGACGTCGGCTCCGAGCGGCGGCTCGGCACCGTGATGGCCGACGTCATCCTCGACCTCGTCACCGGCGAGGCCACCACCGCAGCTGACGAGCTCGGCCTGTGGCTCACCGAGCCGCTCCCGCCGCTCAGCGCCGACATGGTGAGCTTCTCCGGAGGGGTCGGCGAGCTTCTCGGGCAACCCCGATCCGGGCCCGCCGACTTCGGCGACCTCGGGCCGTCGCTCGCCGCGGCGCTGCAGGCCGGGATCGCCGCGCGCCGCCTCGGCGAGCGTCGGCTCGCTGTCGTCGCCCCGGTCGAGGCGATCCGGGCCACGGTCATCGGAGCGTCGCAGTTCTCCACCCAGCTGAGCGGCAGCACGGTGCTCGTGCCCGCCGAGGCGCCGTTGCCGGCGCATGGCGTTCCAGTGCTGCACCCGCGGGTCCGGCTGTCGACCGGGCCGAGCGCCGAGGAGGTGGAGGCGGCCGTCGAGGAGGCGCTCAACGCACGCAGCGAGGCTCTCGCCCTCGCCGGGGCCGTGGCGCTCGCCTTCTCCTGGTCGGGACCTCCGTCCCACGCCCGCCTGCACGCCCTCGCCGCGGGCATCGCGGCAGCGGTGCGCCGGCGCGCCGCTGAGCTGCGCCTCGTCGTCGTGGTCCTCGACCGCGACCTTGCCGTGTCGCTCGGAGCGGTGCTGCACGAGGAGGTCGGGCTCGAGCGTCCGGTCGCTGTCACCCTCGACGAGCTCGAGCTCGGCAAGCTCGACTTCCTCGACCTCGGCGAGCCCCGGGTGCCGAGCGGGACGGTGCCGGTGGTCGTCAAGTCGCTGTTGTTCGGGCCGGAGCGAGGCCTCGCCGGCGCGGGAGCCGCCGGCGTCATGAGGGAGGCGGGATGAACCACGACAACGACCGGCTGATCCTCGAAGCGGCAGCCGAGAACAAGCTGCTCATCGACCCCTACGCCCGCTGGGCCGGGGCGCAGGGCATCCCGATCGTCGAGGACTTCGGGGTCGACCTTCTCTCGGTGCCGACGGCGCGCTGGGACCGGCTCGGCGCCGACGCCGCCATCGTCCATCTCGCGGGCCGGGGCGACAACGTCAACATCGTCGTCACCGAGCTCGGGCCGGCCGCCTCGACCGAGCCGCAACGCCACCTCTACGAGGAGGTGGTCTATGTCCTCGCCGGCCGGGGCGCCACCACCGTGCTCGGCCCGCACGGACGCGAGCACACCTTTGAGTGGGGACCCCGCAGCCTGTTCGGGCTCCCGCTCAACGCCTCCTACCGGCACTTCAACTCGAGCGGCACGAGCGCGGCGCGGCTGGCCTCGGTGACGAGCCTGCCCCTTGTCATGAAGGTCTTCCACGACGAGCGGTTCGTCTTCGGCAGCGACTGGGAATTCCCCGAGCGCTTCGGCGAGGATCGCCGCTTCGCCGGCGAGGGCGACTTCGTCCACGTCGTGCCCGGGCGGCATCTCTGGGAGACGAACTTCGTGCCGGACCTGACGAACTTCGAGCTGCCGAGCTGGGCGGCGCGCGGTTCGGGCAGTCGGAACCTCAAGTTCGTGCTCGCCGAGGCGACGATGCACGCCCACGTCTCGGAGATGCCGGTCGGGACCTACAAGAAGGGCCATCGCCACGGGCCCGACTTCCACGTCTTCACCGTGACCGGGCAGGGCTACAGCCTGCTCTGGTACGAGGGCGACAAGGACCTCCAGCGCATCGACTGGCGTCACGGCGTCGTCTACGCCCCGCCCGACCAGATGTTCCACCAGCACTTCAACACCTCGCCCGAACCGGTGCGCTACCTAGCGGTGGCGTACGGCGGACTGCGCTACCCGGTCACCGAGGAGCGCAGGCGTCACTTCCTCGGCATCGACAAGCCGGTCGGGGAGGGCGGCCACCAGATCGACTACGAGGACGAGGACCCGCGCATCGGCCGGCTCTACCTCGAGGAGCTCGAACGCCACGGCGTCGAGTCCAAGATGGAGCTCCTCGCCGGGACATGACCGAGCCGACGGTCCACGACGACCTGGCAGCCGGCCGCGCCCTTGTCGCCGACGCCTGCCGGGTGCTCGCCACCGAGGGGCTCGTCGACGAGGTGCTCGGCCACGTCAGCATGCGCGTCGGCGAGCGTTCGCTGCTCGTCCGCTGCCGCGGCCCCGAAGAGCACGGTCTGCTGTTCAGCGCCGCCGGGGACGTCCGCCTGGTCGAGCTCGACGGGGACGAGGTCCGCCTCGGCGAGGGCGAGGGCGAGGGCGGCTTCCGGGTGCCCGTCGAGCTGCCGATCCACACCGAGGTGCTCCGCGCCCGTCCCGAGGTCGGCGCCGTCGTCCACGCCCACCCGCCGGAGGTCGTGCTCTGCAGCATCCTCGGGCTCGAGTACCGGCCGGTGTTCGGGGCGTTCAACATCCCGGCGATGCGCCTCGCCGGCTCCGTGCCCACCTTCGACTTCGCCGGCCTCGTGCGCAGCACGCGACGCGCTCGCGAGATGGTCGCGGTGTTGGGCGACTCCCCCGTCTGCGTGCTGCGCGGCCACGGGCTCACCGCCGTCGGCGCCACCGTCGAGCAGGCCGTGGTCCGGGCGATCAATTTCGTCGCCCTGGCGCGGATGACCGCAGCCGTGGCGGCGACCGGACGACCGGCGCGTGACATCGACGAGCGCGACCTCGCCGATCTGCCGGACCTCGGCTCGGCGTTCAACGACGACCAGGTGTGGCGGTACTACCTGGCCAAGGCCCGACAGAACAAGCCCTGAGAGCGGAGACGATCGCACATGGACACACACGACCTGAAAGTGAGCGTGGCCGCCTGCACGAGGCTGCTCGTCCGCGCCGGGATCCTCGAGTACAGCGGGCACGTGAGCGCCCGGGTCCCGGGCGAGGACCTCGCCGTCATCCAGCAGAGCGACGACGTCCGTGCCGATCTCGACCCCGACCGCCTGCTCGTCGTCGATCTCGATGGCGCCGTGGTCGACGGCTCGGGCAAGCCGCCCTCGGAGGTGTTCATTCACACCGAGATCTACCGGGCACGCTCCGACGTCGGCGCCGTCGCCCACTTCCATCACGACCGCACGACGGTGTTCAGCTTCGTCAAGGGGATCGAGATCGTGCCGGTGAAGAACCACGCCAGCCGCTGGGCGGCCGGCATCCCGGTCCATCGCGACGCCTCTCACATCGACGACCACCACAAGGGGGCGGCGGTGGCGGCGACGATCGGCGCCGGCCACGCCGCGTTGCTTCGCGCCCACGGCGAGGTCGTGCTCGCCGAGGACCCACGGTCGTTGTTCGTCGACTGCCTACATCTCGTCGAGAACGCCGAGGCGCTCGCCGAAGCGCTCGTCCTCGGATCCGTCGAGCCGCTTGGGCCCGACGAGGTCGCCGCCTTCCTCGCCACCTTCCAGCGTGATCGCCACGTCGCCAAGGTGTGGCGCTACCACGCCTCGACGGCAGCGGCCGCGGGCGTCATCCCGCGGTCCTGGCTCTGACCACCGGCGCCTGCCGGTCATCGGCGCCTGCCGGGATAGCCGAATGCCGGGACATTCGCGGCACGGCCGGGGGTAGACCGGGCCTGCGCGAAGCAGCTACAGTGGCGACGGAAACGCTTTCTGGAGATCACCTCGGAGCTTGCTCGGACGTCTTGTCGCGGGCCGGAAAAGGGGAACGCGGTGGACGAGGCCAAGTCAGCGTCGGGGATGTTCGACCTCCGCACGTGGTTGGAGCGTGTCGACCAGCTCGGCGCCCTGCGCCGCGTCGACGGCGCCTCGGCCGAAGCCGACATCGGCGAGGCGTCGGACCTGCTGCAGCACACCGAGGACGCCCCGGCGGTGCTGTTCGACAACGTCCCCGGTTACCGCAGCGGCTTTCGCGTCCTCGTCAACGCGCTCGGCAGCATCGACCGGATGTCGGTCGCCCTCGGCGCCCCCACCGGGCTGACCAAGCTCGAGCTGTCGACGGTCTGGCGCGACCGCATCCTCAAGCTCGAGCCGGTGAAGTCCGTCGAGGTGACCGACGGGCCGGTGATGGAGAACGTCCAGCGCGGCGACGACATCGACGTGACGATCTTCCCAGCTCCGCTCTGGCACCCCGGCGACGGAGGCCGCTACCTCGGCACCGGCTCCTATGACGTCACCCGCGATCCCGACGACGGGTGGGTCAACGTCGGCACCTACCGGGTGATGGTGCACGACGCCCGCCGGCTCGGCTACTACATCTCGCCCGGCAAGCACGGCCGGCTCCATCGCCAGAAGTACTTCGACCGCGGTGAGCCGTGTCCGGTGGCGATGGTCTTCGGCTCGCACCCGGCGATCTTCCTTGCCGCCAGCAACGAGGTGCCCTACGGCGTGACCGAGTACGACTGGGTCGGCGGCGTCCTCGGCGAGCGCCTCGAGGTGATCCGCGGGCCGGTGACGGGCCTGCCGATCCCGGCCGGCGCCGAGATCGTCGTCGAGGGCTACGCCACCGACACCGAGCGCCTCCCCGAGGGTCCCTTCGGCGAGTGGACCGGTTACTACGCCTCGGGTGAGCGACCCGAGCCGGTGCTGCACGTCGAGGCGGTCTACTACCGGAACGACCCGATCATCCTCGGCTGCCCGCCGGGGCGTCCACCGGACGAGCTCTCGCGCTACCGCGCCCCGTTGCGCTCGGCGCTGCTGCACGAGGAGCTGCTGAAGGCCGGCGTCCCCGACATCGCCGGTGTCTGGCAGCACGAGGCCGGCGGCAGCCGGATGCTGATCGTGGTGGCGCTGACCCAGCGCTACCCGGGCCACGCCAGCCAGGTGCTGCACGTAGCTGCCTCCTGCCACACCGGGGGCTACGCCGGCAAGTACGTGATCGTCGTGGACGACGACATCGACCCCTCCAACCTCGAGGAGGTGATGTGGGCGGTGTGCACGCGATCGGAGCCCGCCGAGTCGATCGACTTCGTCCGCCGCGCCTGGTCGACGCCGCTCGACCCGCGCATCACCCCGGCGCGGCGCGCCGCCGGCGACTTCACCAACTCACGGGCCCTGATCGACGCCACCCGGCCCTTCGAGTGGCGCGACAGCTTCCCGCCGGTCAACGTCCCCCCGCTGGCGGCCCGCCAGTCGGCGCTCGCCCGCTGGTCCTACCTGCTTCACTGAGCCGATGGCGGTGATCGAGGCCCCCGCCACGGGCGGCGACGCCGGTAGAGGGAGCCCGCGGGCGCCGGCCGCCCGCCTCGACGCCCGCGACAAGGCGAGCGGGCGCACCCGCTACGCCGGGGACCTCGAGCTCGAGAACATGCTGCACGCGGCGCTGGTGCGAAGCCCGGTGCCGCACGCCCGCATCACCGGCGTCGAGCTGGCCGCGGCGCTGGCCGCGCCCGGCGTGGCGGGCGCCTACCTCGCCGCTGACCTCGACGCCGGGCTGTTCGGTCGGCGGGTGCGCGACACCCCGCTGCTCGCCTCCGGCAAGGTGCGCTACCTCGGCGAGCCGGTCGTCGCCGTCCTTGCCAGCAGCCGCGACGAGGCCGAAGCGGCGGCCGCCCTCGTCGAGCTCGACCTCGAGGAGCTGCCCGCTGTGTTCGAGGCCGCGCTGGCCCTCACGGCCGGCGCGCCGCTCGTGCACGACGACCCCTCGAGCTACCAAGGAGCGGTGGTCGGCTCCGGCGACCCGGCGAACCTGCAGTCGGCGGCAAGCTTCGGCGAGCCCGAGGCAACCGAGCGCGCCCTGGCTGAAGCCGCCTTCGTCATCGACGCCAGCTACCGGACACCGGCGGTGCACCAGGGCTACCTCGAGCCGCAGGTCTGCCTTGCCCGGGCCACCCCCGGCGGGACAGTCGAGGTCTGGGCGACCGACAAGTCGCCCTACCGGGCCCGCGAGCAGCTCGCCGCCACCTTCGCCGTCGACCCCGCCTCGATCGTCTTGCATCCGGTACCGGTCGGGGGCGACTTCGGCGGCAAGGGCTCCTCGACGATCGTGCCCATCTGCGTGGCTCTCGCCAGGGTCTCCGGCCGCCCGGTCCGCCTCGCGCTGCGCTACGGCGAGGACCTCACGGCCACCAACCCTCGCCACCCGGCGACGATCCGGGTCCGGCTCGGCGCCGATGCCGAGGGGCGCCTGTGCGCCCTCGACTTCAGCTCCATCGCCGACGGGGGCGCCTATGCCGGCTGCAAGCCGATACCGTCGGCCAACCTCCACGGGATGGAGCTCGTCGCCGGCTCCTACCGGATCCCGGCCGCGCACGTCCAGTCGCTGATCGCTTACACCAACAGCGTGCCGAAGGGTCACATGCGGGCGCCGGGAGCACCACAGGCCACCTTCGCCTTCGAGTCGGCGCTCGACGAGCTCGCCCGCCTCGCCGGCATCGAGCCCGCCGAGCTGCGGCGGCGGAACCTCCTGGCGGGCGGGGAGCCGAGCTGGCACGGCGAGGCTTTCGCCGAGTTCCGGGCCAAAGAGGTGCTCGAGGCGGTCCTGGCGGCACGCTCCTCGCCCGCCGCCCCGGCCGGCTGGCTCAGCGGCTACGGCGTCGCCTGCTGCCATCACGAGACGGTCCCGGGCCACACGAGCGTGCGCCTTCGCGAGCTCCCCGGCGGGCGGGTGGCTGTCGAGGTACCCCTTCCCGAGACGGGCACGGGGAGCCACACCGTGGCTCGCGACGGCATCGCCTCGCTCCTCGGGATCGCTCCCGAGCAGGTGGAGGTGGTCCAGGTCTCGACTGCCGAGCTGCCCTACGACGTCGGGGTCGGAGCGAGCCGCGTGACCGCCGGGCTGAGCGTGGCTCTCGGTGAGGCGGCACGCCGCTTTGCCGAGCGAGCCCCGGGCGAGGAGGTGCTCGTCGAGATCGGCGGAGGGACGCCGGAGCCGGTCACCTCCTGTTGCGCCCAGCTCGCCACCGTCGCCGTGGACCCGCAGTCAGGCGAGATCGAGGTGCTCGAGATCGTCACCGCCCTCGACGTCGCAGAGGTGCTGCATCCTGCCGCCCACCGGATGCAGGTCGAGGGCGGCGCCTTGATGGGGTGGGGCTACGCCGTGCTCGAAGACCTCCTGCTCGACGGCGGCCAGGTGTGGGCGGCGAACCTCGGCGAGGCTCGCCTCCCCACCGCCGCCGACGCCCCGGTGTTGAAGACGGTGCTCCTCGCAGGCAGCAGCGGGGTGGGCGCGCTCGGGGTCAAGGCGGTCGGGGAGCTCTCCAACGTCCCGACGGCGGCGGCAGTCGCCAACGCCGTCGCCTGCGCCACAGGGGCGCGGCTACGTCAGCTGCCGATCACCGCCGAGCGGCTGTACGCCGCCCTCCACGGCGGTGGCACCGAGGACAGCAGGAGCCCGACGTGCGCCTGAGGTTCAGGCTCAACGGCGAGCCCGTCGAGCTCGATGCCGCGCCGACCGGGCCGCTGCTCGAGCTCGTCCGCAGCCTCGGCCTCACCGGGACCAAGGAAGGCTGCGCCGTCGGCGTCTGCGGGCTCTGCTCGGTCCTCGTCGACGACCGCCCGGTCAGCTCCTGCCTCTACCTGTGCGGTTTCCTCGATGGCTCGGAGGTCTGGACCGTCGAGGGCCTGGCCGCCGCCGAGCCCCGGCTCGTCGAGGCTTTCGTCGAGCACGAAGCGATGCAGTGCGGCATCTGCACACCCGGTCAGGTGGTCGCCGCGGCCGCGCTGCGCCGGGCGTCTCCCCACGCCGGCCGCGAGGAGATCCGCCGTCATCTCGGCGGCAACCTCTGCCGCTGCACCGGCTACGAGACGATCATCGAGGCGGTGAGCAGCTATCTCGTCGAGCCCTGACTTCCTCGTCCCCTCGAGCGTCGCCGAGGCCTGTGCCGCCCTCTCCCTCGAGGGCTCACACGCCGTGGCGGGGGGGACGTCGGTGGCGCTCCTGCTGCGCCACGGACTCATCGCCCCGGAGCGGCTCGTGTGGCTGGGCCACCTCGAAGCCCTCACCGGCATCGGCCCGGGCTCGCCCGGAAACCTGCGCATCGCCGCCAACACCACGCTCGCCGAGATCGCCCGCAGCGAGGCCTTGCGAACAGCCTGCCCGAGCCTCTCCCACGCCGCCGCCCAGGCTGCCAACCCGCGCGTGCGCGCCGTCGCCACCCTCGGCGGCCATCTCGCCCACGCCGACCCCCGCCAGGACCTGCTGCCGGTGCTGATCGCCCTCGACGCACGCGTCGAGATCCTCGGCGCCGCCTCGACCCGCCTCCTCGACGCCGCCGACTTCTTCCTCGGCTACCTGACGACGGCGCTCGAGCGCGGCGAGATCGTCGGAGCCGTGGTGGTGCCGCCGGCCGCCTCCGGGTGCCGCCGTCGCGAGCTCTACCTCCGCTTCGCCCCGAACAGCGCCGACGACTACCCCACCGTCGGGGTCGCCGTGGCGGTCGAGATCGGTGATGACGGGTCGCTCGCCGGCGGGCGGCTCGCTCTCGGAGCCGTCGCCGCCGAGCCGCTGCTCGTCAGGGC
>DAHUZG010000433.1 GCA_027306715.1 Acidimicrobiaceae bacterium | reverse complement strand
AGGCGGCGCTCGCCAAGGGCAAGAAGATCGAGTACATCGGGGCGTCCGGACCGATCAAGCTCAACAAGTGGCACAACTCCTACGGCAACCAGGTGGCGATCGTCTACCCGAAGGGAACCCTCGCGTCGGCAAAGAACGTCGAGGTGATCAGCGCCGCGCAGATCGAGGCGGCGGGCTAGTTCGAGCTGGTGAGACCGCGCCGCCCGGCGCGCCTGCGAGGGCGCGCCGGGCGGCGCCGCACCGGTACCCGACCACGAACCGCCGACCACGAACGAGGATGAGCACACCCCCCTGAGCCTGGTCGTCGAGGCCATCGGATTCGGCATCATCGCTGCGGCGAGCATCTCGCTCGGGGCGATGGGCTTCAGCATCCAATTCGGCCTCACCAACGTCTTGAACGTGTCCTTCGGCGTCGTCATGACGATCGGCGGCCTCGTCACCTACCTCTGCGCGGTCGGCTCGCTCACGGTGTGGACCGGCCTTTTCCTCGGCGGGATCGCCAGCGCTCTCGCGACCCTCGTCATCGGCAAGACGGTGCTCAAGCTCTTCGTCCGCCGCGGCGCTCACCTCTTCGAGATGGTGATGGTCACCTTCGCCGTGGCGCTGATCATCGAGTACACGATCGCTGCAGCGACAAAGAACAACACCTACAACCTCGAGCTCGGGCAGATGAGCTCGATCAGGCTCGGGCCGCTTCGCTTCACCCTCGACGAGCTCGTCCTTGTCCTGCTGGCGCTCGGGCTGTTCGTGGTGCTCGACCGGCTGCTCCACATGACCAAGCTCGGCAAGGCGCTGCGGGCGACCGCCGTGGACCCCGACCTGGCTCAGAGCTGCGGAATCCCCACCGGCCGCGTCGTCGGTGTCACCTGGCTCTTGAGCGGCTTCCTCTGCGGCCTCGCCGGGGGGGTCTTCACCATCGACGTGCTGACCCTCAACGCCTTCACCGGAGACTCCCTTCTTCCCCTCGTCATCGTGGCGGCGCTCGTCGGCACCGCCGGCTCGGTCCGCGGGGCCGCCCTGGCGTCGCTCGCCGTCGGCGTGCTCACCCAGGTCGTCAGCTTGGTCGGCAACTCCGCGTTCAGCAGCGTCGTCGCCTACGGGGCGCTGGCGCTTCTCCTGCTCGTGCGCCCGACGCTGCTCGTCGGGGGCGGCGTCAGCGACAAGACCCAGATCACGGTATGAACGCCGACCAGTCCCGTGCGCCGGGCGCCCGGAAGCTGCAGGGTGGCCGAGCGTGAGCGCCTTCCTCGCCACCTCTCTCGTCTACTTCTGCGTCGACGTCCTCGCGGTGTGGTCGCTCAACCTCCAGTACGGCTACACCGGGATCATCAACTTCGGCTGGATCATCTTCCAGTCTGTCGGCGCCTACATCACCGCCGTCCTCTCGCTCGGCCCGTCGAACGGCCCGAATTCCTTCCAGCACTACCTCCTCGGTGCCAAGCTGGCCTTCCCGCTCCCCCTTCTCGGCGGCGCGCTCGCCGGCGCGGTGCTCTCGCTCGTGCTCGGCGCGATCATCCTCGCCCGGCGCATCCGGCCGGACTTCCAGGCCGTCATCATGCTGATCCTGGCGCTCATCGCCTGGCAGATCGTCTCCTACGAGGTGCCGCTGTTCGACGGGACCAACGGGCTGGCCGGCGTGCCGCAGCCGCTGGCGGGGGTGCTCAACCTCTCGATCGTGGGCTACGAGTGGGCCTATCTCGCCTGGGCGGCGTTCGTCTGCATCGTCATCTACGTCGTGGTCGAGCGGCTCTGCCGCTCGCCGTGGGGCAGGACGCTGCGCGCGGTCCGCGAGGACGACCTGCTCACCGCCACGCTCGGCGTCAACGTCCAGCTGCTTCGCCTCGCCGTGTTCGTGATCGGCGGCGCCATCGCCGGCCTGAGCGGCGGTCTGCTCGTCGAGTTCCTCGGAGCGTGGTCGCCGAGCGCCTGGGGCTACGCCGAGACCCTCGTCGTCTTCGCCGCGATGTATGTCGGCGGGCGAGCCAACAACCGTGGGGCGATCCTCGGCGCCTTCCTCGTGCCGGTGCTGTTCTCGGAGATGCCGTCGTTCCTGCCGGCGTTCGGATACCCCGGGCTCGTCGACTCACTCAGCTGGATCGTGATCGGCGTCGTCTGGCTGATCACCTTCTACTTCTGGCCCCGAGGCATCATCCCCGAGCGACGGCTCGTCGTCTCGCCTCCCGACGAGCGCGTGGCGCCGGCGGCGGTGCCGCCGGGGAGCCGGCCGAGCCCCGGGCGCGCCGCGCCCGGGGCGGGTTGAGAGCGCGGCGAGGCCCGAGATGACACTGGTCCCGTCCCGCCGTTCGGCTCGCGATGCCTGCCGCCTCTTGGTGACGGCCGCGGTGGAGCGATGACGGTCACGCTCGAGCTGCGCGGGCTGAAGGTGCGCTACGGCGCCGTCACCGTCGCCGGCGACATCTCGTTCACCGTAGGCGCCGGCGAGATCGTCGGGCTGATCGGACCGAACGGCGCCGGCAAGTCCTCGGTGCTCGGGGCTGTCGCCGGCGAGGTGCCTGCCGCCGGCGGCTCGATCGTGCTCGAGGGTCACGACGTGACGCGGCTCTCGCCGTTCCGGCGGGCGCGGGCCGGGATGGTACGGACCTTCCAGACGGCGCGGGTCTACGACGGCATGACGGTCTTCGAGGGCCTGTGCACAGCCGCCCGCGGCGCGGCCGCGGCGTCGCTCGCCGAGAGCGTCCTCCACCCGCGCCGCCAGCGGCGGGCGGAGCGAGACGCGGCCGAGCAGGTGTGGGCCTTGTTGCGGCGCTTCGGCCTCGAGCGGCTCGCGAATCACCTCGGCAGCGAGCTGAGCGGTGGCCAGCGTCGGCTCGTCGAGCTGCTGATGGCGCTCATACGCAGCCCGGTGATCCTCGTGCTCGACGAGCCGATGGTCGGGGTCGCCCGCG
>DAHUZG010000418.1 GCA_027306715.1 Acidimicrobiaceae bacterium | reverse complement strand
GCTCCCGGGGTCCGGCGCGCTCGACCAGGTCGAGCCCCCGTCAGAGCTGAGGAAGATGAGCCCCTGGCCCGAGGAGGACGGGTCGCCGGCGGGCACGCCGGCGCCGTTGGTGATGGTGGCCACCTGCGAGCCGACGGCGATCCCCTCCGCCCCGGTGGGGAAGGAGAGGGCGTCGATCGAGAACGGCTCGACCGGCGACGAGGCCGGGAAGCGGCTCGGACCCCTCCCGCCGAGCGCGGCGTAGCCAGCGGGCAGGCCGACGGCGGACCAGCTGCCGGCGCCGGCGATCGGGTGGGCGAAGATGCCCTGCCCGTAGCGCGGTGCCGCCGAGCCGCAAAAGGCGCTCCCGAGGACGAGGCGCGACGGCCCGGCCCCGCTCAGCGCGCCCGGCGCGACCAGCGGGCCCACCGCGAGCGAGCGCCACTGGCGCCCGTCGTCGGTGCTCACCCGCAGGTCGGCCGGAGGCGAGCAGTCCCCCACCCGGTAGAGCTCGGCGAGGCGACCGGCGCCGAGCACGTACAGCTGGTCGAAGTACGCCGCCTGCGCCCCGGGGTCGGGATCGCGCCGGGGGACCTTGAGCAGCGCGTGCCAGGACCGGCCGCCGTCGCTCGAGGCGAGCAGAGTCGAGCTCGAAGCGCCCGGTAGCGGCGCTCCCGAGGGACCGGCGGGTGCGACGAGCACGAGCGCCTCTGTGCCGGCGGTCCACGGCCCGCCCTGCACGACGCCGGCGTGGAAGGCCTCCCGCTGCCAGTGGCGGCCCCCGTCCACCGAGCGCCACACCCCGAGCGCGCCCCCGGCGAGGACCACCCCGCCCGCCAGGCGCGCCATCTGGCTGATGCGGCAGGGCGGGTAGTTCTCGGTCACCATCTGCAGCTCGGCGCAGTGGGCGGTCACGACCCTCCAGCTGTGGCCGCCGTCGGTGCTCTGCCACATGGCGCCACCGCTCCCCGCGGCGAGCGCCACCTCGTCAGACACCGACAGCAGCGCGCTCGGCGTTCCCGGCAGCGAGACGAGCAAGGACGGCAGGCCGGCCGGGAGCGAGGGTCCCACCTGCCAGATCCGGCTGGCGCCCGAGCCGGAGGCGACAAAGGGCGCCCAGATCGAGTGGAGCGCGCTGGCGGGCGAGACCGGCGGCACGGTGCTGTTGAGCGCTCCGCCGCCGATCGGGCCGGACCAGCTCAGCTCGCTGACGCCGCTGTGGCGCAGCAGGAGCTGCGGCGAGCCGCTGCCCGAGAGGGGATCGATCACGATCTCGCCGCGGGCAGCGACCGCCAGCTGCGCCCCGGAGGGCGAGAAGGCAACCGACAGCGCGCCGGCGCAGGTCCTGGCGCACGCCGGCACGGGCTCGGCGGCCCACTCCCCGGTCCTGAGGTCGAGCACCCCGACGCCGGAGCTGCCTGCGGCAAAGGCCACCTCGTGCCCGTCCGGGGAGGTCGCCGCGGCGACGAGCATCGGCCGCAGGGCGGGCGGCGGCAGCGGCGAGAGCAGGCGCACGGCGCCGCTCGACGCGTCGAGCAGTTGGAGCGACGGGGGTGGCGGGGTCGCCGTCTGAAGCCCCAGCTCCTCGAACAGCACGGTCCCGTCCGGCCCGGATCCGAGGAGGCGGGCGTTGACCGCGCAGGTGTGGCAGAAGCCCGCCGGCAGGACGGCCTTGCCGGGCTGCAGCGGCTCCTCGCCGGCGCGCAGCGGGAGGGCCAGCGCCTCGACGCTCGTCTCGTCGCAGCCGCCGTCGGTGAAGGCGAGCGCCGCCGGCACGGCGGCGAGGTCCGACCCGGGCTGGCAGGGCAGGCCACTGGGGGCGACCGCCACGACCCGCAGCGCGCCCGTGCGGGGATCGGCCCGCACGAGGAGGGCGGCCTCCGACAGCATCCTCGGCGGGAGCGGCAGCCTGCAGCGCGCCGAAGCCGTGAGCTGGAAGTCCGTGAGCCAGAAGTACAGCTCCGGGGCGCCGTGGCGGGGGGACACCCAGACCGGTCCGGCGAGGCTGACCTCGGGGATGCCGGAGGACGAGCTGGTGCAGGCGCCCGGCAGCGCGAAGAGCAGGCGCTGCCGCCCGCTTTGCGGGTCGATGACGCCGATCCCCTGGGCGTCCTGGAAGGCGATGAGGCCGCCGCCGGTGATCGCGGCACTCGCGCCGCCGGCTCGCTCGTGCGCTCGCACGCCGAGTGCCACCACCTG
>DAHUZG010000414.1 GCA_027306715.1 Acidimicrobiaceae bacterium | reverse complement strand
GGGGCAGCGGACGGGAAAGTTGCGCAAGAGTCCGGTGATGCGGGTCGAGCACGGCGGCGAGTACGCTCTCGTCGGATCGAAAGGCGGCGCGCCCGAGCACCCGCTGTGGGTGCACAACCTGCGCGCCGACCCGGCCGCGGTGATGGTCCAGGACGGGCCCGAGCCTTTCGACGCAGTGGTGAGGGAGCTCGAGGGCGAGGAGCGCAGGATCTGGTGGGACCGCGCCGTCGAGGCCTACCCGCCGTATGCCGAGTACCAGCAGAAGACCGACCGCCTGATCCCGGTGTTCCTCGCCGGCCCGGCCCGGAGCTGAAGGCCCGGCGGCTCTAGCCCTCCGGCTGCTGCGGGTCCGACGGGCTCTCGAACGCGGCCGAGACGAAGGCGGCGAGGATCCTACGCAGTTCCATCGTGTTGCGGTCCGCCCGCGTGTGGATCTCGGCCCGGAGGTCGAGCGGGATCGAGAGGTCGTGGTAGCGCGACTGCACGCGGATGTCCTCGTCCAACACCTCCTGCTCGAAGGCCATCGCCGCCTTGACGTCGGCGACGCCTTCGCCGAGATCGTTCCGCCAGAGAACCGTGTATATCCGGCAGGTCTCGTCGTCCTCGGGCTGGATGAAGAAGCCGATCGCGTTCACCCCCGGGGCCTCCACGTACTCGAGGCGCAACGAGGCGAAGAACGGGGCGCCGTACCGGAAGGTCATGCGGCGTGTCTGCACGAGCGGGCGGATGCCGGCCGCCACTCCGGGGTCTTCCCTGTTCGCGAACGGGTGCTCGTAGACGAGCCCGAAGCCGAGCGCCTCTCGCTCCACCTCGTAGGGCCTCAGCTCTGCCGACTCCTCCGCCCCGAACGTCCCGGCATGCACGAAGGGGAAGTGGGCGAAGTCGAGGAAGTTGTCGATCAAGAGACCCGCCGACGATCTCGCCCGGGTCGGTTCGAGCGCGAAGCGTACGAACTCGGCGTCCGCCGCCTCGGGAATCTCGGGAAGCGCCGTGAGCGGTGGCTCGGGCGCGACGAACACGACGCCGAGCCTCTCCTCAATCCCGGCGGGGGGGCTCAGCCTTGCCGCGGGCGGAAGCGGAGCGCCTACGCCGAGCGCCGGTATCTCACGGCACCGGCCCTCGGGCCCGAAGCACCAGCCGTGATACGCGCACCGCAAACCGTCGCCTTCCCGCGTGCCGAGCGACAGGGGCGCCAGCCGGTGAGGGCACCTGTCGACGAAAGCACGCGGCCGGCCGTCGCTCGCGCGGAAGAGGACGTAGGGTTCGCCGAGGAGCAGCACCTGAGAAGGGAGCTCGCCGACCTCCTCGCTCAACGCCACCGGGTGCCAGGCGCGGCGGAGCGAGGGGTGCGTGTTGGTGAGCTTCGGCGGCACGGCTGCCGGCACGCCGACAAGGTAGCCGACGAAGCCCGCTAGCGCGCCCTCAGCGCCTCGAGCAGCTCGATCCGGTTGCCGAATGGATCCTCCGTGAAGAAACGCCGCCGGGGTGCCAACTCGTCGTCCCACACCACCGGCCGGCCCGCCGCCGCCAGGCGCTCGGCGAACGCTTCGATGTCGCTGAGGGCGAGGCCGACGTGCGCCTTACGCGCAGGACGGAACTCCGCCTCCGCGCCGACGTGGAGCGCGACCGCCCCCGGGCCGGCGAACCAGCAGCCGCCGCGGCGGGCGAGCGCCGGAGGCTTTCCCAACTCCTCGAAGCCGAGCAGTCCCGCGTAGAAGGCGCGAGCTTCCTCCTCTCCGCCTACCGGGATCGCCAGCTGGACGTGATCCATCGCCGACACGGCCGGTGGCAGCTCGCCGGGCGACCGACCGACGGCGAACACCCGCCTGTAGGGCAGCAGGGAGCCGCTCGGCCCCTCCGGG
>DAHUZG010000413.1 GCA_027306715.1 Acidimicrobiaceae bacterium | reverse complement strand
CTCGAGCGTGGTGGTGATCGGCGCCGGCGGCGTAGGGCTCGCGGCCGTGATGGCGGCCCGTCTGGCGGGTGCGGCACAGGTGATCGCGGTCGAGCCGGTAGCCGACAAGCGGGACCTGGCGATCGAGCTCGGCGCGACGGCGGCGCTCGACAGCTCCGACCCGAACCTTCTCGACGAGCTGCGCGCCTCGACCGGCGGCGGCCCCGATGTCGCGATCGAGGCCGCCGGGCTGAGCTCGCTCGTCGCCCTCGCCGTCGCCGCGGTGCGCCCCGGCGGCACCGTCGTCGGCGTCGGCCTGCCGCCCGGTGGCTCGATTGCGGGCATCGACTGGCCCGACGTCGTCCGCTCCGAGAAGGTCCTCACCGGCAGCTTCTACGGCTCGTCACGCCCGCAGCTCGACATGGCGATGATCCTGCGGCTCCACGCCGACGGGCGCCTTCCCCTCGAGAGGCTGATCACGCGGCGCTACCCGCTCGAGAAGGTGAACGACGCCTTCGCCGACATGAACGCCGGCGTCGTCGCACGCGGCGTGCTGCGACCGTGGGAGGAGTGGTGATGCAGATCGGCGAGTCGTTCGTCGGAGAGGGCACCAACGCCGCCCATGTGAACACCGTGCTCGGCGAGCGCACCGGCCCGGTCGGGACCGCCTGGGCCGAAGCGCTCGCCACACCGAGCAGCGGCCACGCCCCGTTCGTCGTCGTCGGCCGCCCGGGCGTCGGCGCCGTGCCGCCGACCCTCTTTGTCAACAAGGCTTCGATCACCGGCGACCGCCACGGCGAGCTGACCTGGGGCGCCGCGCAGGCAGGCGTCGCCCGCGGCGTCGCCCGCGCCGTCGCCGAGGGGACGATCGAGCCGGCGCACTGTGCCGACCTCGTCGTCATCGCGGCGGTGTGGGTCAACCCTGCCGCCTTTGACGACGAAGCCGTGTTCGAGAACAACACCGAGGCGACCCTGCACGCGCTGCGCAACGGCCGTGCCGGCCTGCCGACGGTCGACGAGGCGGTGGCCGCCGGGCTCGAGCCTTTCAACCCGTTCTTCCGGCCCGGCCCGGGTTCCTCGTCTCCGAGCGGGAAGCGGTCCCTCTGACTGTCGTCCTCGACGGCGCCTCGTTGCGCCTCGAGCAGCTGTCCGCCGTCGCCGCGGGCACCGAGGAGGTACGCCTTGCCGAGGCTGCCCTTGCACAGATGGCCGCCTCCCGGCGCGTCGTCGAGCGGGCCCTCGAGACCGGCGACAGCGTCTACGGCCTCAACACCGGCGTCGCCGAGCGCAAGCGGGTCCGCCTCGGGCTCGAGCAGCTCCCCGGCTTCAACCGGCGGCTCATCGCCAACCATCTCGTCGCCCAGGGACCGCCGGCGGCCGCGGAGCTCGTCCGCGCCACGCTGTGCTGTCTCGCGAACGGGCTCGCCAGCGGCTATGCGGGAGTCCGGCCAGAGCTGGCGCTAGCCGTCGTCGAGGCGCTCAACTCCGGTGCTGTCATCCGCATGCGGACCCTCGGCTCGGTCGGCGAGGCCGACCTCGGGCCCCTCGCCGACCTCGCCTCAGCAGTCGTCGCCGGCCAAGGGATCGAGCTCGCCCCCGGGGAGGCGCTGGCGCTCATCGACAACAACGCCTTCTCGACCGCCTGGGCGGCGCTCTCGCTCGCAGAGGCGCTGCAGCTGCTCGAGCAGCTCGAGGTGGCGGCTGCCCTCGACTTCGAGGGGTACGCCGCCAACTTGAGCCCGCTGCACCCCCTCGTCGAGCAGTCCCGGCGCCAGCCCGGCATCGCCGTCTCACGGCGCCGCCTCGCAGCCCTTCTCGAGACGAGCTACCTGCACGACCCCGGCGCGGCGCGCCAGCTTCAGGACCCGCTCAGCTTCCGCACTGTGCCCCAGGTGCACGGCGCCGCCCGCGACGCGCTCGCCTACGCCTGCTCGGTCGTCGAGACCGATGCCAACGCCTTCCTCGGCAACCCGCTCGTCGCCTTCGACGGGAAGGCGATCGTCTCGGTCGGCAACTTCGACGCCGTCTACGTCGCCGCTGCGCTCGACTTTGCCCGCGTCGCCCTGGCGCCGGTGCTGAGCTCTGCAGCGGAGCGGGCGGTGAAGCTGCTCCAAGCCTCGAGCTCGGGCCTGAGCGCGGGTCTTTCTGCCGACCCGGACGGCGCCGACGACGGGCTCGCGGAGCTCGCCGTTGCCGCCCAGTCCTTCACCGCCGAGGCCCGGCTGCTCGCCTTCCCGGTCTCGTTCGAGCTCGTCTCGACCTCGAAGGCCGAAGGGATCGAGGACCGGACGGCGATGGCTCCGCTCTCGGCGCGCCGGCTCGGCGAGATGGCGGCGCTCGGCCGCCGGCTGCTCGCCGTCGAGCTCGTCGTCGCTTGCCAGGCGATCGATCTGCGCATCGGCTCCGGCGAAGCGACAGCCCGCCTCGGGACGGGGACGGCCGCCGGCTACGCCGCGGTCCGCCGCCATGTCGGCTTCGCCGACAAGGGCTCGCTTCTGGTTCCCGACCTCGAGGCGCTCGTCACGGCGCTGCGCCAGCCGATGCTCTACGCTCGGGCCGCCGTGGGGTCTGCCGATGGCTAGCTACCTCGTCAAGCGGCTCGGACTGGCCGTCGTCACGCTCGTTCTGCTGAGCATGATCATCTTCCTGGCCGGCCAGGTGCTTCCCGGTGATCCCGGTCGCGCCGTCCTCGGCAACTTCGCCTCGGCGCAGTCTGTACGCGTCTTCGACCACAGGATCGGCTACGACCGCCCGTTCGTCACCCAGTACTGGAGCTGGGTCAGCGGCATCGTGCGGGGGAACTTCGGGATCTCGTACCAGTACAACTCCCCCGTGGCGCCGATGATCTTCTCCGGCCTGTGGAACTCGCTCAAGCTCGCCCTGCTGGCACTGTGCATCATCGTGCCGCTGTCGATCGGAGCCGGCGTGCTGGCGGCGCTCAACGTCGGGCGCCCGCTCGACCGGATCATCTCCATCCTCGGGCTGTCGGGCTCGACGGTGCCGGAGTTCGTCTCGGGCATCTTCGTCATCGTCATCTTCGCCGTCGTCTTCAAGCTGCTTCCTCCGACGGCCGACTCCGGCGCAGGAGCAGGGTTCTTCACCCAGCTCGACCACCTCGTGCTGCCGGCGATACCGCTCGTTGTCGAGTTCTTCGGCTACATCTCCCGGATCACGAGGGCGACCACGGTCGAGGCGCTCGACTCGGACTACGTGCGGACGGCGGTCTTGAAGGGCCTTCGCCGGCGGACGGTGATCCGGCGCCACGTCCTTCGCAATTCGCTGCTGCCGGCGATCACCGTCATCGCCAGCCAGACCGGCTACCTGATCGGCGGGCTCGTCGTGATCGAGACTCTCTTCCAGTACCCCGGGATCGGCGACCTCATCTACAACGCGGCGAAGAACAAGGACTTCCCGATGCTCGAGGCGGGCGTGCTCGCGATCGGCGTGATCTACCTGCTCGCGACGCTCGCCGCAGACCTCGCCTCCTCGCTGCTCAACCCCCGAGTCCGGATCGACGCCACGAGATGACGGCGGCACCTCCCGGCGACCGCGCCGGCGGGATCGGCGCCGGACCGCCCGAGAGGACCGCCGTCGCTGCGGGTGCGTCGACGCCGCCGGCGCCGCGAACCGTCGCCCGCCGCCTGCTGCGCTCGCCGACCTTCCTCGTCGGGGCGGCGGTCCTCGTGTTCTGGATCGTCTGCGCCATCTTCGGCTATTCGATCGCTCCTTACAGCCCGACGGCGATCAGCTACTCGCTGCACGCCGTCAACGCCGCGCCTTCCGCGGCGCACTGGTTCGGTACCGATCCCGACGGGCGCGACGTGCTCTCGCGGGTGCTCGTCGGCTCACGGGCGATCCTCCAGGTGACCCCTCTGGCGACGCTGCTCGGCACTGCGGCAGGCACTGTGCTCGGCCTCGTGATGGGCTACTTCGGCGGCCTCGTCGACCTCGTGCTCGGACGCCTCGTCGACGCCGTGCTGGCGTTGCCGCTCGTCATCGTCGCCTTCTTGCTCATCGTCGCCCTCGGCGCCTCGACGCTCACCCTGATCGTCGTCATCGGCGCCGTCTTCACGCCGCACATCGGGCGGACGGTGCGCTCGGCCGTGCTCGGCGAGCGCGAGCTCGAGTACGTCGCCACGGCGCGGCTTCGCGGCGAGCGGGCACCGTACATCATGTTCGTCGAGATCCTGCCGAACGTGCTTGCCCCGATCCTCGTCGAGTTCGGGGTCCGCCTCGGCTACGCCGTGTTCACCGTCGCCACGCTCTCCTATCTCGGCTTCGGCATCCAGCCCCCGACGCCGGACTGGGGGGTCGACATCTCGGCCAATTACATCGGGCTCAGCTCGGGCTACTGGTGGGAGACTCTCTTCCCGGCCCTTGCCATCGCCTCTCTCGTCGTGTCGATCAACCTCGTGAGCGACGCCGTCGAGAAGGTGCTGGCGGGATGAGCTCCGCCTCGGGAGCCGCCCCGCCCGGCCGGCCCGGCCGGCACGTGGCAGGCCCCGTCGAGCCCGACGCCTTGGCGGTCGAGGGGCTGCAGGTGAGCTACCGCGTCGGCGGCCGGGACCTGCTGGCGTTGCGCGACGTGTCGCTGCGGGTCGGGCCGCGACAGGCCTACGGGCTCGTCGGAGAGTCGGGATCGGGCAAGTCGACCGTGGCCCTCGCGGTCACCCGCTACCTCGCACGCAACGGCCGCGTCAGCGGCGGCACGATCTCTGTCGCCGGGACCGACGTCCTCGCCCTCCGCGGCGAGCGGCTGAGGCGACTGCGCGCCGAGACCGTGTCGATGGTGTACCAGGAGCCCGGAAAGGCCCTCAACCCGTCGATCCGAGTCGGCCGTCAGCTGGCCGAGGTGTTCGAGATAGCCGGAGCGCGGCGTCGTGAGGCGCTCGCCGCGGCCGAGGACGCCCTCACCCGGGTACAGATATCCGACCCCCGTCGCCTGCTCGAGCGCTACCCGCACGAGCTCTCGGGCGGCATGCTGCAACGTGTCGTCATCGCCATGGCGCTGGCCTCCGAGCCGTCCCTGCTCATCCTCGACGAGCCGACCACGGCGCTCGACGCCACGGTGGAGGCCGAGGTGCTCGACCTCGTCTCCTCGCTGCGGGAGGAGCTCGACACCTCGATCCTTTTCATCAGCCACAACCTGGCGGTGATCGCCAAGATGTGCGATCGCGTCGGCGTCCTCTACGCGGGGGAGCTCGTCGAGGAGGGCTCGGCAAGCGAGGTGTTCACCGAGCCGCGCCACCCCTACACCGTCGGCCTGCTGAGCTGCATCCCGCGTCGCGGCCTGCGGAAGGATCACGGGCGCCTCGACACCATCCCGGGCTTCTTGCCGGCACCGGGAAGCGTGCTTGCCGGTTGCATCTTCGCTCCCCGCTGTGGGCTTGTTGAGGCGCAGTGCCGTCTCAGCGAGCCGCCGCTGGCCGAGCTCGGGAACTACCGACGCAGCCGATGCTACTTTCCGGGACGCGCCCTCGAGGTGGGTTCGCGAGGCGCCGGACCCGGCGAGCCGGCGGAGGCGCCCGCCGGCCGCCCGCCCGTCGGGGCCAGGGCGCCGCTGCTCGGCCTCCGCCAGGTGTCGAAGTCGTTCTCGGCACGCCACGAGCAGCTGCACGCGCTCGTGGGGATCGACCTCGAGATCGGGAGCGGCGAGACCCTCGGGCTCGTCGGCGAGTCCGGCTCGGGCAAGACGACGCTCGCTCGCGCCGTCCTCGGCCTGTCGGCACCTGACGAGGGATCGACCATCGAGCTCAACGGCGTGCCGCTCGCCGGCAGTGCCGGCCGGCGCACGGGCGATCAGCTCGCCGCCGTCCAGATCGTCTTCCAGAACCCCGACTCGGCCCTCAACCGGCGCCACAGCGTGCGCCGCATCCTTCGCCGCGCCCTCGCCCGGAGCGCCGGGCCGCGCGGAATGGACCGTGAGGAGCGCCTCGCCGAGCTGATCGGGTCGGTGCGAATGGAGCCGCGCCAGCTCGGACTGCGGCCGGCGCAGCTCTCCGGCGGGCTGAAGCAGCGGGTGGCGATCGCCCGTGCCTTCGCCGGCGAGCCGGCGCTCGTCGTCTGTGACGAGCCGACCTCGGCGCTCGACGTCTCGGTGCAGGCGGCGATCCTCAACCTCCTCGTCGAGCTGCAGGCCCGGCGGAACGTGAGCTATCTGTTCATCTCCCACGATCTCGGTGTCGTGCGCTATCTCGCCGACCGCATCGCCGTCCTCTACCTCGGCCGGCTGATGGAGGTCGGCCCGGCGGAGGCGGTCTTCAGCGGGCCGCAGCACCCGTACACCGAGGCGCTGCTGTCGGCGGTGCCGAGCCTCGACGGCCAGCGCCGCGGGCGGATCCGGCTGACCGGTGAGATCCCGAGCGCCGCCTCACCCCCGAGCGGTTGCGTCTTCCACACCCGCTGCCCGCGCCGGCTGGCGAGCGGCATCTGCGAGTCCGCCGAGCCCCCCCTCCTCGAGGTCGCAGCCGGCCGGACGATGCGCTGTCACATCCCGCTCGACGAGCTGGCACAGCTGCAGCGAGAACCGCCGGCCGAGGCACCTGCGGTGCCCGGCGCATCCGCCAACGGGAGTAGCCCTTTGTGAGGAGCGGAGCGCGCTGCCACAGCCCTGGCTAGGGTTGCGACTTCCGTCATATTTGGCGGCCCGTGCCCAGCGGGCGGAAGGGGGCTCATCACGTGGACCATCGTCGTGCGGACTCGTTGCGGCGCAGCAGCGGCGAGCTCGAGAACCATCTCCTTGACGAGCACGTCGCCGGGCACATCTCGCGTCGCGAGCTTTTGAGGCGAGGCGCCGTGCTCGGGATGTCGGTCCCGGTGCTGACCTCGGTCCTCGGCTCCGAGCTGGCCGGGGCGACGACCCGCCCGGTGTCAGCTCCCTCGCGCTCGCCGCGCTCGCCGCGCTCTGCGGGCGGCGGCACGGTCCGCGTCGGGATCATCGTGCCGGCCGGGGCGATCAACCCCCTCACCGTCGCCGACCAGGGCGGCCTCGACATGCTCGCCCAGACCGGCGAGTACCTGTGCCTCTCCACCCAGCAGCTGGAGCTCAAGCCGGTGCTGGCAACGACGTGGTCCGCCAACGCCAGGGCCGACATCTGGACCTTCCGCATCCGCCAGGGGGTGAAGTTCCACAACGGCCATCCGCTCACCGCCGACGACGTCGTCTACACCTACCAGCTGCACACCAACCCGAAGAACGGATCCGAGGCGCTGTCGGCGTTCAAGGGGGTGCTCGCCAACACCGGGGTGGTGAAGGTCGACGACTACACCGTCAGCTTCCACCTCGATGCGCCGAACGGCAACTTCCCGTACCTGTGCAGCTCGGACAACTACAACATGATCATCCTGCCGAACGGCTACCCGCCGGCGAAGTGGCAGTCGAGCTTCATCGGCACCGGCCCGTGGGTGCTCGAGAGCTACCACACCAACGTCGGCGCCAGCTTCACGCGCAACGAGCACTACTGGGGCCCGAGGGCAAAGCCGGCGGCGTCGCAGTTCAGCTTCTACCAGACCCAGGCGCCGAGCATCCTCGCGCTGCAGGCGGGCACGCTCGACGTCCTCGGGCAGTTCGCCGTCTCCGGCGGCCAGGGCCTGTTGAACGGGGACTACAACATCATCAACCTGAAGTCGAGCGACCATCGCGAGCTGTCGATGCGCTGTGACCAGGCCCCCTTCACCGACCCCCGTGTCCGGCAGGCGATCGCCCTCACGCTGAACCGCCCCGGTCTCGTCTCGGCGCTTTTCGCCGGCTACGCCGATCTCGGCAACGACAACCCGTTCGCCCCGATCTTCCCCTCGACGGTGAAGCTGCCGCAGCGCAACGTCGACATCGCCAAGGCCAAGGCGCTGCTCGCCGCGGCAGGGCATGGGAGCGGCTTCTCGACGACGCTGTACACCGAGAACTTCCTCGAGATGCCCCAGCTCGCCGACTACATCCAGCAGGCGGCGAACCAGATCGGCGTCAACATCAGCCTCCAGGTGGACAACCAGAACGTCTATTACGACAAGTACTGGCTGAGCGGCACGATGAGCCTCGTCGACTACGGCAACCGGGCGGTACCGAACACCTTCCTCACCGCCCCGCTCGAGTCGAACGGCGTCTGGAACGCGGCGCACTTCAAGAACAAGACCTACGACTCGCTCGTCCAGAGCTACATCGGCGCCGTCGACCTCTCCACCCAGCGCCGCTATGCCAAGCAGATCGAGCAGCTGCTGCTCGACGAGACGCCGATCATCTACCCGTACTTCTACAACTACCTGTCGGCGACGAAGAAGAACGTGCACGGCGCCTACCCGACGGCGATCGGGCACATCTTCGTCAACGACGTCACCTTCAGCTGATCGCCGGGGCCGATCACGGCCCCGAGCTCAGCCCGACGGTCAGCCCCGGGGCACGGCGCGCAGGGGGGGCGGCGCGCCGGCCCCGGCCGGCAGGCTGCCGCGCCGGTCGACGCGCCGGCCGGCGACGAGCACCGCAGCGGTGAGGGCCACGCCGGGGCGGTAGGCGAGGTGCAGGTACGACGGCGCCTCGAGCACGACGAGGTCCGCCCGCGCTCCCAAGGCGAGACCTCCGGC